>NZ_JAMXXZ010000011.1:0-81943 GCF_024129285.1 Acinetobacter sp. S4397-1 | reverse complement strand
ACATCAGGACTAGAGTTGTGAGTTTGGTGTGGTAACTCAACTGATGGCTCTAGTCCTCTTATTTTTCAAGTCAATTTCTTATCCGCGATTCAGGTTAAATAAAAACTCTCTTTTTCTATAAAATGATATATACATTGCTCAAGATAATAAAAATATTATTGCAGGAGAGAAATGCTGCTGCATTCGCCGAAGGAGCAAGCTCCCAGGAAACTCTCAGGCAAAAGGACTGCAATAATATAAAAACTCTGGAGAGAAGTGTTTAATCACTCACCGAACGAAGGGGGAAGGCTGCTCTGAGTGCTATACAGTGACCGAAACAGTGACCGAAGCTCTCAGGTATACCTGACAGATAGGAAGACATCATAAAGCAAGGAGGTGCCTATGCGTCATGTGGTCGTAATTGGAGCAGGCATTACTGGTATAACCACAGCCTACGAGCTGGCTTTACTCGGGTATCAGGTCACTGTGCTGGATCGTCATCTTTATGCGGCAATGGAAACATCCTTTGCCAATGGCGGCCAGCTTTCTGCTTGTAATGCAGAAGTCTGGAACCAGAAAGCGACTGTGCTGAAAGGCATTAAATGGATGTCACAAAAAACGGCACCACTTTTGCTCAATCCCGCTTTTAGTTTGCATAAATACAGCTGGTTGATGGAATTTTTGGGGAATATCAAAAACTATGAAGCCAATACCCGGGAAACGGTCAAATTGGCTCTACTGGCAAGAAAGCGTCTGTTTGAGATTGCCGAAATCGAGCAAATCGACTTTGATCTAGAAAAGCGCGGGATTCTACATTTTTACCATAATAAAGCCGATTATGATGTGGCGATTCGAGTGAATGATCTGCTGTGTAGTGGAGGTCTGGAACGTAATGCGATTAGCAATGAAGAAATCAAGCAGATTGAGCCTGCATTAACGGGGAATTACTATGCCGGTTTCTACAGTCAGCATGACGCATCAGGGGATATTCATAAATTCAGTACAGGTCTTGCCAAAGTCTGTATGCAAAAAGGAGTGAGGTTTGAATTTGGTCAGGATGTGTTTGCAATAGCGTATCAGCTACAGCATGTCACCTTGAAATACCGGCCAAGTACTGAAAATGTACATGCAAATCGTAATGAGATTGTAGAGATAAAGGCAGATGCGATTGTGGTCTGTGCAGGGGTAGGTAGTTATCAACTGGCTAATCTGCTTGGTGAGCGGGTCAATATCTATCCGGTCAAAGGTTATTCAATTACAGTACAGTTAAATGATCAGCAAAGTCAGCACAACGCACCTTGGGTCAGTCTGCTGGATGAAAGTGCTAAAATTGTTTTATCGCGTTTAGGCCAAGACCGCCTGCGTGTTGCAGGAACAGCTGAATTTAATGGTTATAACCGGGATATTCGTGCAGACCGCATTCAGCCTTTGATCGACTGGACACAGCGTAATTTAAACTTGTGTACCGAGCATGTTCTTCCTTGGGCAGGGTTGCGTCCTATGATGCCGGATATGATGCCTGTGGTACGTCAGGGCAAACGGGAAAGGATATTTTATAATACTGGTCATGGTCATTTGGGCTGGACCCTGTCAGCTGCAACAGCGGCTATGATTAGTCAACAGATTCTCCGGCAGTATCCTGCCTAAAAAGGCTTAACCCACTTAAGAGCTTTTAAAATAAGAAAGTTTTAGTGGGTAGAAAATTAATTGTCTAATTTACTGAAATATAATTAAATATTGTATAGAAATAATCGGTTTTAGTTATTTAGTCATACAGACGGTATATTCCATTAAAGCGTTCACAGCCTTTTTGTTGACTACTGACTTTCAAGATGGCTTTGTCATAGCGAAACTGATATTTGCAATCATGTTCATTGTCAAAAATCTGGGTTTTCGTGTCCGGTGTGCTATAGGCCAAAAAAGGAACAGTCTGTGTTTCAGGGCGGTTATTTGGACTACGATAGGCGATTCCTTCAATCTTGATGCGGTCTTTGCTCAGTTGGTGAATTTTGAGATGTACGGGCTGTTTGGCCATGTATCCATTTTCAAATTTCAGATAATGCTGGGTAAGGCTCTGGTTAAGAGAAATATAAATATTCAAATCATCCAGACGCAGCTCAAACTGCTGCTTGAAACAGTCCAGGGTTTTACATTGCTGTATGCGTTTTGCCCATAACTGATGCGTATCTTTAAGTAAATACAGCGGCGCATCGGTAATTAAAAAAGCGGTCAGATATTGATTGGCCAGTTTTTCCCGAGGCTCATCCAGATCTGACGAACACATTTTTTTTATCGCGGCATTATTATTACTTTGCTTCACGCAATCCGGTAATTCTGCATGGCCGCTGGTCGTCGCCAGCATTGCTGTGCCGAAACATAGGCCGATTATTTTCATCATATTTAGATCAGTTTTCAGTAGCATGATCGCTTATACTTTCACTGTGTTACGCTTGGTCTAACTATAGCGAAATAGAAACGTAGTATACAAGATTTCAATTGGTTATTTCTAAAGGATAAAAGCAGTGGTTGCACAAATTCGTATTGGTCAGGGTCTGGATATACACGCATTTGAAGAAGGGGATTTTGTGACCTTGGCGGGTATCCAGATTCCGCATACGCATGGCTTAAAGGCCCATTCTGATGGTGATGTGATTCTGCATGCATTGAGTGATGCCTTACTCGGGGCATTGGCACTTGGGGATATTGGTCAGCATTTTCCAGATACCGATCCGCAGTTCAAAGGAGCGGACAGCAAGGTGTTATTAAAACATGTCTATCAGTTAATTCTGGACCGTGGTTATATACTGAATAATGCAGACATCACGGTTGCCTGTGAGCGTCCAAAACTGGCCAAACATAATCTGGAAATGCGTCAGAGCATTGCCGATGTGTTGAATGTGGAGGTGACTCAAATCAGTATTAAAGCCACCACTACTGAAAAATTAGGCTTTACCGGACGTCAGGAAGGTATCCTGGCCACGGCGACTGTCCTGGTTAGTCATCATAAATAACATCAAACAAAGTGATGGGGATGAATCAAGGACAATTCCAGTTCATGGGTTGCTTTACGGCCTTGAAGTTGTAGGGCAACCGCGTGCATGAGTCCGGTCCAGGTTTCATTGGGTTCCCAGATTTCATGTAAATATTCCTGGGCAGCTGGCATATCTATATTCATTGAGTATTGACGGTATAAATACATCAGGCAGCTGACATGATAATTCTTTGAGCAATGTACCCAGACCATGTGCTGTTTTACCAGATGATCAATCAGATCAAGTACTAACAGACATTGATCGTCAGAAGGTCTTTCCCAGGAAATTGGCAGCTGGATATAGTTCAAACCCAGATCAAGGCAAATTTTATCTTCATGTAATAAATGTTGGACGCTGTCGGTCAAAGCCACATTAATAACAGTGGATACGCCGTATTCTTTCATCAGTTTTAGCTGTTCGGCAGTCGGTTGGCCCGAGCTGAACAGATGCTCATGGATGAACTGAAAGTTTTCAATTTGGCTGAGCGCAGTTTCAATGTCATTCATCAGATAAAATTTTCCTTGTGCAGAAAGAAAAACGCCATCTTGGCGATGGCGTTTGTCAGATCGTTTAACGGTTTGGTAAAACGTCTTTTAATGCCTCGTGCATGTCGAGTAATATTTTTTCTGTAGTATCCCAGTCGATACAGCCATCAGTTACTGATTTACCATATTCCAAATCGGCCAGATTGGCTGGAATATCCTGACGACCCCCTTTCAGGTGACTCTCTACCATAATACCAACAATTGACTTGTTTCCATCAAGAATTTGTTCGGTAATGTTTTTTAAGACCAGAGGTTGTAAGAACGGATCTTTATTCGAGTTGGCATGGCTGGCATCAATCATGATCTTGCTACTGACTTTGGCTTTGGCCAAAGCAGCTTCAGCATCAGCAACCGAGCCGGCATCATAGTTCGGTTTGCCATTACCACCACGGAGTACCACATGTGCATATGGGTTACCTGAGGTGCGAATCACAGCAACCTGTCCTTGATCATTCAAACCGAGGAAGCTATGGCCATGTTTAACTGATTGCATGGCATTGGTTGCAACTGTTAAACCGCCATCAGTACCATTTTTAAAGCCTACTGGTGAAGACAGGCCGGAAGACATTTCACGGTGAGTTTGGCTCTCGGTGGTACGCGCACCAATCGCTGACCATGAAATTAGATCCTGATAATATTGCGGAGAGTTTGGATCCAGGGCTTCGGTTGCACATGGCAGGCCCATTTCATTGAGTTCCGTTAACAGTTTACGACCGATACGCAGACCTTTTTCAATATTGAAAGAGTCATTCATATCCGGGTCATTGATCAGACCTTTCCAGCCCACAGTCGTACGTGGCTTTTCAAAATAAACACGCATCACGATATACAGCGTATCTTTGACTTTCTCGCTCAATACTTTCAGGCGTTCAGCATATTCGTGTGCAGCAGCCGGATCATGGATAGAACATGGACCAATGACCACAAATAGACGTTTATCCTGACCATCTAGAATATTGCGAATCGTTTCACGACCATGCAGTACGGTTTGATAAGCAGTTTCAGTCAATGGTAATTCTGTTTTTAACTGAGCAGGCGTTACCAGAGGAATCATGCTTTGGATATTCACGTCATCAATATCTGATGCTGAAATAGGTTTTGACTGTAGTGTATTCATTGCCGTCACTGGTTTGATCATACAAAAGGTTGTTTAATAGCCTGAATATAACATGAATGATGCGTCACTTTGTTATAAAAAAGATGAATATTTCTTTGAAAAAAAATTGATGAATCGGATAGTTAGTTTAAACAGGCTGTATTTTGTCGGGTTGAAGTATCACTGCGGATTCAACAGGTTGCACAGGTTTAGATTTCACCGGATTAAGCATGAAATTAATACCAAGAGCAAACAGGGTGATTCCCAGAATCTTGCGGATCAGTTTTTCCGGCATACGTGAGCTGAGTAAAGTACCGATCACAATCGCAGGAATAGAACCGACAAGCAACCATCCCAACAGATAAAAGTCTACATTACCTGAACTCATATGGCCAAGGCCTGCGACTAAAGTCAGTAATACCGCATGTACCACGTCAGAACCAATAATACGGATCATGGGTAAATTGGGAAACATCAAGACCAGTGCCATAATTCCAAATGCGCCAGCACCTACCGAGGAAAGGGTGACAAACACGCCCAGTATAATCCCCATAATTATGATCAGGACACGTTTATCATTGGCTTGCAGTTTGACATGCTCCAGTTCTTGGGTCATATCTGGAAATGCCTGTTTACGGTATGTATTAAATAGCGCTTCAATCTGGCTACGAAATACAATCGAGGTGCCGGTCAGGGTGAGCATGAAACCCAAAACCATTGTCAGTACTAATTTGTAGTGAGCCGATTGGCTTAGGTAATTATCCAGTACCCAATGCGTGGCAAAAGAAGCCGGAATACTGCCTACAGCCAGCCAGATAACGATTGGCCACACAATATTCATTTTTTTGGCATGAACAAAAGAACCGCAAAATTTGGAAATGGCAGCATAGAGCAAGTCCGTCCCAATGGCGATATGCGGCTCAATCCGGAACAGGCCAATCAGGATTGGAGTCATCAGCGAGCCACCACCTACACCAGTAATGCCTACACAAAAACCCACCAGAACGCCTGCCAGAATAAATTCAATTGGACCAAACATGCATGTATGCCAAAATAAAAAACGAGCTTATCTTATGGTCTTTAAGCTTAAATTGTTGTCTTTATTGATGATTTACTTATTCTAAAAAAAGATAAAGATTTTATTGACTAAAGGTTCATTCTTAATATTCAAGTGATTAGTTCAATCTTACCAATGCAGTTTTAACAAATCTGAAGTGTAAAATTATAAAAGCCGAAACAGTGAGATTTTCTTGAATATTTAAACTCAGAAGAAATACAAGCGCTGTTTTCCATACAGAGAGCTGGAAACTTATTGGCACTGTGGGTTTCGCAAAGTACAGTTAATACAAGAATATTTATCTACAGGCTGTTTTAGGATTAGGCGATTTTCTTCAATACTTTTTAATACCTGAGCATTTTATCTTCGATCCTTTAGATAAGGAGTTCACTGCTTAAGATTACTTTTACCCCATCATTTTCTTTTATTTCGGCGGCTAGGTTCGCTGGATATTGCTTACTCAGGATTAAATTATGGATTATGTTAGAATCCTGTAAGGCTGACATTCGACACATCTGAGGGAATACACTTGCAAAAACGGAAACTTAAAATCGGAATCGTGGTGGGAGAGGTATCGGGAGATACGCTTGGTGCAAAGCTCATCCGTAGTTTTCGAGAGCAGGGTATTGATGTGGAATTTGAAGGGATTGGCGGGCCGCAAATGTTGGCCGAAGGCTTTAAGAGCTATTATCCAATGGATATTCTGTCGGTCATGGGAATAGTTGAAGTTCTCAAAGATATTAAAAAGCTGTTTGCCGTCCGTGATGGTCTGGTGGACATTTGGAGTAAAGATCCGGTCGATATTTTTATTGGTATTGATGCGCCCGATTTTAACCTGCGTCTTTCTAAAAGCCTGAAGCAGAAGCAGTTACCGATTAAAACCGTGCAATATGTCAGCCCTTCGGTGTGGGCGTGGCGTCAGGGGCGTGTGCATGGAATCAAAGCCAGTATTGATCTGGTCTTGTGTTTATTTCCTTTTGAAAAAGTGTTCTTTAAAAAGTGGGATATTCCAGCGGCCTTTGTCGGCCATCCACTGGCAGGTCAATTACCGCTAAAAAATGATCTGACCGAGGCTCAGACAGAACTGGGGCTGTATCCGGCATTGAAATACATCGCCTTGCTGCCAGGAAGCCGCCGCGGAGAGATTGAGCGTTTAGGGCCGTTGGTCTTGGATGCAGCCAACCTTTTACACCAGAAACATCCCGATTATATTTTCCTGGTTCCTGCCATTAATGAGGCACGCAAACAGCAAATTGAAAGTTTGTTGGCGCAATATCCGGCCAGTTTAACAGCGCGGGTACGACTCATAGAAAATAGCGGTCGCGAGTCAAAGATTGGCCGTCAAGTGATGAATGCCTCGAATATTATTGCCTTGGCTTCCGGGACCGCGACGCTGGAGGCGATGCTATTGCATCGACCAATGGTAACCTTTTATAAACTGCATTGGCTGACTTATCGAATTGCCAAACTGTTGGTGAAAATTCCCTATTTCTCATTGCCAAATATTATTGCGGGCAAAAAAGTCATTCAGGAACTCATCCAGTCTGAAGCGACCCCAGAAAAGCTGGCGACCGAAATTGAAAAGCTGATGAATATTGAAGTGGCTCAGATTCAGGTTATGCAGCACATCACCATGCACAAGCAGCTGCTATCCAGTAATAGTGAAGATCCTGTTAAGGCAATACTAGACTTAGTCCAATAATCGAACTTTAGTGCTCTGGCAATTGGAGCGATAGCGGGTGGGCGTTTGTTCAAACTGTTTTTTAAAGCTTTGACTAAACGCCGTCTCAGATGAATAGCCCACCAGATAGGCAATTTGCTGGATGCTAAATCCGCTATTTCTTAAATATTGGGCGGCTAGACGCAGACGGTGCTGTTGCAGATAGGCCAGAGGCGGCTCACCCACGACCTGAGTAAATAGTTGGGCAAATTTGGATCTGGACATGTGACATTGTCCGGCCAGACTTTCAACGGTCCAAGGTTGTTCCGGCTTGCCATGAATAACTGCCAGTGCATTCGACAGTTCAGGATGTGAAAGGGCATTCAGCCAGCTTGAAGCATCTTCCAGATTCAGAATATGATCACGGACACATTCAATCAGTAAGATACTGACCAGATGGTCCAAAATTTTATCACGTCCCGGACGCTGCTGCTGGGTTTCTTGGGCCAGAAACTGTAGGCCGATTTGTAGCCATTCGGGGGCCGTATCACCCAGAATATGCTGAATATGCAGATGCTTGGGTAATGCACTGAGCAAAGGTTTAGCCATCTGAATATCCATACTTGAGCGAATGGCCAATATAAAACTGTGTTCTGCCGATTGATCCGGATTGAGATCTACACATTGCTGCGAATGGGTCGGAAAAAACGGATTAATCGGAAGGTATTCAGAGAAATCGGTGCTGTCCGGGCAAGACAGACGGTGTGCAGTGCCCGCGGGTAATAACACCAGATCGCCTTGTTGCAGCTCAAGCAGACTGCCGTCCATGAATTTTAATTGTGCTTGGCCGTGTAACAGTACATAAGCCAGCATGGATGGTTCATGCTGATAGGCAAAGCCACCCGGATGAAAGACCTTAATATAAAGGTATTCTGATTTCTCCAAATGAATATCATCAAAAATTTTACTTAAAGCATCCATGCCTAACTCGATGTGACTATTTTAGTCAGTTTATTTCAAATGATCTGGTTTTTGTGATTGAGGGCCAAAATTTGGCCCATGGAGCCAAAGACGCTGACATAGTTTTTCTGGACTTTAAATACTGTTCGCCGATGCTGAAATATTGAACTATATGTGCAGAGTAACATAAAAAAGGAGGGTCGCAATGAATGCCCCTGCACAAATTCAAACCGTTCAGTTCAAGCAGGATGCACCCGCACTCAAAGGGCGGCAACTGGATAAGAAACGTTTTGGCTGGCTACTCAGCCCCGGCTTGCCTGTAATTGGTATGGGAATTCTGGCTGGTTATCATTTTGGCCCTAAGGCAACTAAAAAAGTTTTTGCCTTGGGTGGACCTTTACTACTGCATGTAATTATTCCGAGCTTGGATGCCCTGATTGGTGATGATGCCAATAATCCCGATGATGTGCAGATTCAGGCACTGGTTAAAGATCCTTATTATGACCGTATTGTGAAGCTGTTCATTCCCTTACAAATAGCGGCTAATGCCTTTGCAGGCTATGTGGTGACTCGTCCGGAAGTGTCTTTGCTGGACCAGATCCTGCTTGGTATGTCGATGGGTGCGATTAACGGCATTGGGGTGAACACAGCTCATGAGCTGAGTCATCGTCCTCATAAAAAAGACCATTACTGGTCACATGCCAGTCTGATGCCGTTGGTCTACAACCATTTTCGTATTGAACATCCATATGGGCATCATAAGCGGGTAGCGACCCCGGAAGATCCGGCTTCTTCAAAAATGGGCGAATCTTTTTATCGTTTCTGGCCACGCACCGTAATAGGGGGGCTGAAATCCGCAGTTCAGATTGAAAAAAGACGCTTGGAGCGTAAAGGTTTAAAGTTCTTTAGTACGGAAAACGAGCTGTTTCATGGCTGGGCCATGAGTGCCTCTTATCATGCCCTGATGTTCAAGGCGTATGGCAAGAAACTTATTCCTTATACTGTGACGCAGGCATTTTATGGCATCAGCCTGTTCGAGATTGTGAATTATCTTGAACACTATGGTCTGAAACGCGGACTAAAAGCCGATGGCAGTTATGAAAGAACATTGCCAGAACATAGCTGGAACAATAACAATATTGTGACCAACCTGTTTTTATATCAGTTACAGCGCCATTCGGATCATCATGCTTTTCCAAGCCGGCCATTCCAGGCACTGCGCCATTTTGATGAAGCACCGGAATTGCCAGGTGGTTATGCCACGATGCTGATCCCAGCTTTAATTCCACCTTTATGGTATAAAATGATGGATCAGCGCGTATATCAGCATTATCAAGGGGATTTGACCAAGGCTAATATTCTGCCTTCCAAGCGGGCTAAAATCTTTAAAAAATTTGGTGTGCTAGACAGGACACTAGCCTAATTGAATTGGCTTTATCCTGTATGAGAAGTTTAGAGATATATGTTCTGATTTTGATTTGACATTTTTTTATTCTGCATTAAATTTCAGCAATTATTTTGATTATTTGGGTTTGGTTCATATGCGCAGCATAGCTTCACAAGGCGGATATCTTATGAAGCTATGCTGTTTAGCTTAAAACCCGTCAAATACTGCTCTTATTTGAGATCACAGAATACAGCGAGTTTCATGCAGTCTAACCTCCAACCAGTGCGGAAGAGGTTTTGCTGTATGGTATATTCATGAACTTAAACTTTAAAAGTTAAGCCATTTTATATGCGCTCAACAGCTAATTAAACATACAAAAGATCTTAGAACCAGTCAGCCTGCATCTTCAGGCACGTGTCATCAAAGTTCATCAGTAACTTGGCCTGATGCTCAATTTCAGGTAATTCCCATCGAATAAAATATTGAGCCGCCTGCATTTTTCCGGCCAAAAAATCCTGATCTTCCTGCTGAGAGGAAGAGGCGAATTTGTGTTGAGCTTGATGAGCCATCTCTAGCCAGAGCCAGGCAATGATGGTTTTGCCCATCATGTCCAGATATAAACCTGAATTCGCCAAGGACTCACTGACCTGACCCTGTATTAAGGCCTGACCCAGTTTCTGTGTGGTGGCCTGTACCGTATTTAGATGCTGTTTAAATTGTTCTGCCAAGTCGATCAATGTTGTATGCTGAGTATCCGACAGGGTTTTCTGCATTCGCTGCATCAACAAGCCCAGCCCCTTACCATTGTGTTGCCAGAGTTTGCGTCCGAGCAAATCCAGCGATTGAATCCCATACGTGCCTTCATGAATCGGATTCAGGCGATTATCCCGGTAGCATTGTTCTACCGGATATTCGCGGGTATAACCAGCGCCCCCCAAAACCTGGATTGCCAGATCATTGGCTTTAACCCCATAAGCAGACGGGAATGATTTAACCACAGGGGTAATTAAATCTAGCAAGATTGCACTGTCTTCATTTTGTGCAGCCTGATGCTCATCAATCAATCGGGCTGCAAAAAGGCAAAGGGCCAGAGAGCCTTCTACATAAGACTTCTGTGCCAGCAGCATACGTTTTACATCCGTGTGCTCAATAATATTGACGGGTTTGATATCAGTGCCTTTTTCATGTACCGGACGGCCTTGTGGACGGTTCTTGGCATAATCCAGCGACTTCAGATAGCCGCGATAACCAATCATGGCAGCGCCAAGGCCTACGCTGACACGTGCTTCATTCATCATCTTGAACATGTATTTTAAGCCCTGTCCTGGCTCACCGATTAAATAGCCTAAGCAGTTGTCATTTTCACCAAAATTCAAGATAGTTGACGCGGTTCCACGATAACCCATCTTGTGCAAAAGACCCGCCAGTTGTACATCATTGGATTCACCGAGTGAACCATCACTATTGGTTTGGAATTTCGGCACAATAAACAGGGAAATGCCTTTCACTCCTTGCGGAGCATCCTGAATACGGGCCAAAACAAGATGTACTATATTTTCAGTAATATCCTGATCGCCGCCAGAAATAAACATTTTTTGACCTTTAATGCGATAGCTGCCATCTGCTTGAGGAGTAGCTCTCGTGGTCAGATCTCCTAGAGAAGAACCGACATTCGGTTCAGTCATTGCCATGGTGCCTGCAAAGCGGCCACTCAACATAGGTGGTAAAAACAGCTGTTTTTGTTCTGCCGAGGCAAAGGCCTGAATCAGATTGGCTGCGGCAGCAGTCAGAAAAGAATAGGCCACAGTTGAAGGGTTCGCTGACATGAAATAGGCATTACACGCCATATTCACCAGAACCGGCAATTGCATACCGCCATCTACATAATCATGTGGAGCACAGAGCAGTCCGGCATTGGCAAACTGTTGCCAGGCTACTTTGACTTCAGCAAGGGTTTCTACCTTTGTACCGTCAAAGCTGGGCTCATGCTGATCAGCCTTGGCATTGTGCGGCGCAAAATAATCAGTTGCGATGCCTTTGGCTGTATCCAGGATACTATCAAAGGTGTTTTTATCATGATCCTGATAGCGCTCCAGTTCGGTTAGCGCGTCCAGTTTAAATACATCATAAAGCAGGAAATTAAGATCTTTATCATTGATTAGTTGAGTCATGGTTCGGTCCTGAAAAAACATCCTTGAGATAGCTTTCCAGACTAGCAGTTGCTTTTATTCAAGAGGATTGTCAATAATGACATGAAGCGGGTGAAAAGCGACAAAAAGCAAAGATGCAACAGGTAGTAATTTTAGGTTTTGATGGCGCTTTGGCTTCAGCAATTACTGGAGTGGCCGATTTATTCGCCATGGCCGGTGTGAGCTGGAACCGGATTCAGCAACAGCATGTGCAACGTCGGTTTACAGTTAAAGTTGCCAGTCCAGATGGGCAAGCTGTCCGCTGCATTAATGGTCTGGAATTGCAGGCCCATTGTGCCTATCACGAAATTAAGAACGCGGATATTCTGGTTGTGCCCACAATTGCTGCTCCGATTCTGGAAGTACTGGAGCAGAATCGGAGCCTGATCGAGTTTCTTAAAACCGCTCATACGCAGGCAATTCTCATTGCTGGAAATTGTACCGGGAATTTCTTTCTTGCAGAGGCTGGAATTTTAGACGATCGTGTCGCCACCACACATTGGGGTTTTCAGGATATGTTTCGCTTACGCTATCCGCAGGTCAAACTAAATGCTGATTTGATGATCAGCCGCGATCAACATATTTATTGTGCGGGTGGAGGTTTGGCCTGGTTTGATCTGGGACTGCATTTGATCGAGCGTTTCCATGGATTTGAAGTTGCCATGCAATCTGCCAAGTCCTTTGTCATTGATTATCGGCGTGATAGTCAGTTGTCTTATTCTTTATTGAAAATTGGCAAGCCGCATCAAGACGAACTGGTACAAAAGGTACAGGATTGGCTGCAGCAGAACTTTGATCGGAATTTTGTTCTGGATGAGCTGGCGGACCAGTTTAATGTCACTACTAGAACCTTGATCCGACGCTTTAAGCAGGCGTTAGATGTACCGCCAAACCAATATTTGCAAGCCATCCGTATTGAAGCAGCACGCAAACGGCTGGAAGAAACTGATCAGGCCGTCGATCTTGTTATGCAGCATGTGGGCTATCAAGATCCCAGCTCATTCCGGCGTTTGTTTCATAGAAAAACAGGACTAACTCCTTTAGAATATCGGCGCCGGTTTAGCCAGCGCTTTTAAAACGTTATTCACTTGAGGTTTGGAGTTTGGCAGCAGTTCTGCCATGCAATAGATAATACCAGATTAAGCCGCTGATACTGACTAAGGCCAAGACGAGATATAACTGACGATAGCCGATCTGATCCAGCAACATTCCCAGAAAATAAGGTCCAAAACCTAGACCCGCATCCAGGGCAATAAAGAAGGTCGAAGTTGCCAGACCCATACGCTGTAAAGTGGTACTTTTTACAGCAATCGTCTGACAGACCGACAGGATATTGCCGAAACCAAAACCAAGCAGCGCTGCGCTTGTTAGTAACATGACTGAGTTTTGGGCCTGACTAAGCAAAAAAATACCCAATGCCATAAGGATAATCGCAGGATAAATAATGATATTTTCACCTTTACGATCCATTAGTGGACCAGTAAAAGGGCGCGATAGCAAAATGGCAATGGCATACATTAGAAAGAAGAAAGAGGCTGTTTCGACCAGATCAATGTCTTGGGCATAGAAATGGATAAAAGACAAAACGCCTGAATAACAGGTTGTTAACAGCAGGACAATGACTGCAATTGGTAGGGCTTTCGGCTCAATATATTGCGCCAGTTTACTAGAAGCCTGTGAAGTCGCTTGAATTGATGTCCTTGATTTAATAGGCGGCGGCTGGATAAATACGCTACAGATAAGGCTGCTTAGTGCGATGACACTGCTCACCAAAAAAATCATCTGATAATCAAAATGTGACATCAACCAGATGCCCATAAAGGGACCAATTGCGGTGCCGACCGTATTGCTCATACTAAAGTAGCCAATTCCTTCACCGCGCCGTGTTACCGGAATAGTCTGAGCAATCACCGTACCCAGCACAGTTGATGCCACCCCCATCATAAAGCCATGGATTAGGCGAATCCCCAACAGAAGTTCCAGCTGAACCGGAATCATATAAAGTCCGGAAAAGATCAAAAAACCTGTTAAACCTGACAGAAGGGTAAGTTTGAGACCCAGACGGTTTAGTAATTTTCCAATAATAATACGGCCCAATAAGGTCCCAACAATAAACAGGCCGGAAACCAGACCGGCTTGCGCTGTACTGGCGCCCAATTCGGCCACAGAGTAGCCGACAATCACAATCACCAACAAATAGAAAACCAGTACCAGTTGAAAATTCACCAAACTGATCAGGATGAAATTGGAAGTCCAAAGAGGAGCTTTATCTTGGCTCATTGGCATCTCCTTGAGACGAAGTAGGCTGCAATTGCTGCATCAATTCCAATAAAACATGTCGGCTGGCAGCGATTTCTTTATCTGGAATTTGAGCCAGAAGCTGATCTTCAAAAGCATCGATCTGTGTGGAACAGACTGCAAAAGTCTCAAGACCTTTGGGGGTTAAAGTAAAAAGCTTCTGACGTCGGTCTGGGGTTTCAAGCTGAGAAATAAGGTCTAATTCGACCAGATACTGAATCCGTTTGGTAATACAGGGCTTAGATACATTCAGATAGCTGGAAATGTCGGCCAGCGTACATTGCTGCTGTGACTGAATCACATAGAGCACCTGCCACAAAGAATAATTAAGTTGTGATGACAGCAATATGATATTGATTTCATCACTCATGAGCCGTGCACAGCGTAAAAGCAGAGCACGAAACCGGAGCATAGTAGGCTGCATATAGTTAACCTGGCTAACTAATTTTTGTTCAATGTACGCTTATTTTTTTATAGATACAAGATTGGGGAAATAAAAAACTGCCGAGCGTTTTTTGCTGAGCTGAACAGATTTAGCTAAATGTTAAGCTGTGTAAAGAATGATCGACAAATTGCTACATATTTAAGCAGGGCTTAGGTCTAAGCTAAATAGAATTAAAAGCTTAGTGTCTTAAAAATTAAGGGATATCGACTTAAGGTTTGTTGAGATTTCATAAATGGATTGCGCTGTAAGCTGACATTGAGCAGATGAGGTATGAAACAAAGGGAAGAGCAAAACTATTGCCCGGTTTCATAACAAAATCTGAGCTGGTTTGAGCTGCTGCCTTTCAGGACGAGCATGTTTTTTGCTGCTATCTCGTTATGAGTCATTCATTGAGAGTGACTAAATTGCCTGTCTTATATCAGCTAAAAATCTTGCGAAATATACTTTTCATGTCGCAGACATAGGTGAGTTGTCAACAAACCCTAATAACTTATTCATAGGTGAAACTTATGAGCTTGGGTCTAACTGCATTAGAATTAGCGCGGATACAGTTTGCCTTTACTGTGTCCTTTCACATCATTTTTCCTGCCATTTCTATTGGGTTAGCCAGTTTCTTAGCAATATTGGAATGGCGCTGGCTAAGAACCCGAAACCCGATTTATCAGGACCTGTTTAAATTCTGGGTCAAAATCTTCGCGGTGGCCTTTGGCATGGGCGTCGTTTCCGGCGTGGTCATGAGCTATCAGTTCGGTACCAACTGGAGTGAATTTTCCCGGATCGCGGGCAGTGTAACCGGTCCTTTACTGGCTTATGAAGTGCTTACAGCCTTCTTTTTGGAAGCTGGTTTCTTGGGCATCATGTTGTTTGGCTGGGGGCGAGTGGGGCCGCGTGCTCACTTTTTCTCGACCTTGATGGTGGCCGTCGGTACCTGTATCTCGATGTTCTGGATTTTATCTTCAAACAGCTGGATGCAGACTCCACAAGGCTTTGCGATTGAAAATGGCATTATTGTGCCACAGGACTGGCTCGCTATCGTATTTAACCCATCCTTTCCTTATCGGCTGGCCCATATGGCCATTGCTGCCTTTTTAGTCTCGGCCTTGCTGGTCGCGGGTACGGCAGCTTGGCATCTGATTAAAGGGCGGCGTGATGCTCTGGTAAAAACGTCATTTTCCATGGCAATGTGGCTGATTCTGGTGCTTTCACCTTTACAGGTGTTCATTGGAGATCTACACGGTCTGAATACCCTTAAACATCAGCCAGTCAAACTGGCTGCCATGGAAGGGCATTGGGAAACCAATCACGATGGTGGAATGCCACTTTACCTGTTCGGTATACCGGACATGCAAGCCGAAAAAACCAAATATGCGATCGGGATTCCGAATGTGGGCAGTCTGATTTTGACGCATTCGATGGATGGAAAAGTAACCGGTCTGAAGGATTTTGCGCCTGAAGACCGGCCAAATTCACTGATTGTATTCTGGAGCTTCCGGATTATGGTGGGGCTGGGCATATTGATGCTTTTGCTGGCTTTATGGGGTGCTTGGGCGCGTCAACGAGGACGCTTCTATGAGTCTCGTAGCCTGCACCGATTTGCGCTGATTATGGGACCGTCCGGTTTTATCGCCTTGCTTGCGGGATGGTTTACCACAGAAGTCGGCCGTCAGCCATGGGTGGTCTATGGCGTGATGCGTACCCGTGATGCACTATCTCCGGTGTCGGCAGAACAGGTCGGTTTGACCTTGATTATCTTTGTACTGGTATATTGTGTAGTTTTTGGGATTGGGATTTATTACATACTCCGTCTCATGCATAAAGGCCCGGAATTTATTCATTCCGCACCGGAAGATAAAACAGATAGTGCCGTCATTCAGGCTTCCCGTCGACCTCTCAGCAGTATTCGTGAACGCATTGAAGATGTGACAGAAGACCCAGATCAGGGGGATAAAAAATGATTGATTTATCACTAGTTTGGATTGTCATCATTGCTATTGGCGTATTTATTTATGTCATTATGGATGGCTTTGATTTGGGTATTGGTATCTTATTTCCCTTCTTTTCACATCAGGATGAGCGCGATGTGATGATGAATACCGTGGCACCTGTATGGGATGGAAATGAGACCTGGATGGTGCTTGGTGGAGCAGGGCTGTTTGCAGCCTTTCCACTGGCCTATGCAACGGTATTATCTGCTTTATATATGCCGATTATTCTCATGGTTATTGCCCTGATTTTTCGTGGGGTCGCGTTTGAATTCCGCTTTAAGGCCCAACATAGCAAACACTGGTGGGATAAAGCCTTTATTTGGGGCTCTACCTTGACCAGCTTCCTGCAAGGCGTAATCCTGGGAGCCTATATTCAGGGAATAGAAACACGTAATGGCGTATATGTAGGTGGTGGATTAGATTGGTTGACGCCATTTAGTTTATTCACAGGCGTGGGTGTGGTTGTCATGTATGCTGCACTAGGGTGTGGATGGCTAATCTTTAAAACTGGTGACAGCCTGCAGGATCGTATGTACCAGCTAATGCCAAAGCTGATTATTGCCTTGCTGATCATTCTGGGCGCAGTCAGTATTTATACGCCGTTGACCCATCCGGCAATTGCCGAGCGCTGGTTCAGTCAACCGCAGTTAACCTATTTTATGCCAGTACCGGTTCTAGTCTTGCTCTTTACCTGGTTGGCTTTACGCGCCTGTAAAAAACGCAGTGAATTAGGGCCATTTTCCTATATGCTAATTCTGGTATTTCTGGCTTATAGCGGATTTTTAATCAGTTTATGGCCTTATATTATTCCGCCATCTGTGACCATCTGGCAGGCCGCAGCTCCTGAAAATAGCCAGTTATTTACTCTGATTGGTGCCTTACTGTTAATTCCAATCATTATTATTTATACCGGTATGTCGTATTGGGTGTTCCGTCACAAAGTCCGTGTGGGTGATGATGGGTATCATTGAGGAGCAATCATGAAAGGCAAACAGCTATTATGGTTTGTCGGCTTGTGGCTGGCAGGATTTCTCACTCTGGCACTAATTGCAGGCGCTTTTCGCTTTCTGGTGCATTTGGCTTATTAGATTTCACTAGCAAAGTGATCATGATGTATAGATCACTTTGCTAGGTTAAGAATAGATAAATCAGGATTTTTGCTGCTTTCGGTACACACTCGGGCGAATTGGGCGGCTACTTTTCCATAATCCTTTTTTCTGTTTTTTGGCCTTGTTTTGTAGCTGAAGCATATAAGTCAAATGATGCTTATCATGGATATATTCTTCGTAGACCCAAGCTGCACCACGTTTGATAATTTCTTCATTAATATTCTTGCGGTAACGGTAAACTATCCCAACACAGCGGCCATAGCGATCAATATCGGTAATTTTGACCCGTACGATCTTATTTTGCACCATACTTTTCACCAGACGTTGGGATTCTTTACCATAGGCCTGCTTGGATTCGGGAGCATCCACATGGGCAAAGCGCAATTTGGTTTCAGAGCGTCTGACATTGAAGCGGTAGCAGGTTAGGGTATCGCCATCACTAACGCTTCGGACTCTGCACCAATATTTTTTATTTTTTTTAAACGGGCGAAAGAGATCCTTTAAATAAACCACAAATTTATAAAGCAGATAATAAGAAAAGCATAATAAAACCAGGCCCAGCATAATTTGCCAGGTGAGAGAAAGATGTAACAAGAGCAAGATCCAAATCAGCAGAAATTAGCGCAAGAACAGCGCTAAAAGTTAAGACATTTTAGATTAAAGCCTGCATGAGAGTAGCTTAAAAGCTAAGCAGTCAGTATTTAGATGTGTACTTAGAAATAGCCTAAGTCTAAATATAGAGCCAAAAATTGTTTCATAAATAATAAGATTTCCTAAATAGCCTAAGCATCTTAATATTTAACAAATAAAAATAGCCTAAGCAAAAATTTTAGAAATTTCATTTCTCAAAAATCGATGTCTTTTATTTTCTTCCAGATCCTTATGCCAATACATCCCCATATTGATATGCGGCAGTTTCACAGGCACATTAAAAATATTAAGTGTATGTTCAATCTGTAAATGACTCACAATATTCTGTGGCAGAGTAAGCATGGCAGTAGGATACTGCTGCAAAACTTGCAGAGCAGTTGAATAATGCTGACAGCGCAAGAAAATCTGCCGCGATAGTTGCTTGCGACTTAAATATAAATCTTCAATCAATACACCAGTACGACGTGAAGAAACGCCAATATGAGGTGAGGCCAGATAAATATGTTCAGACATTTCGGTTTGCTGCGTACACACCACAAACTGGTCCTGAATCAAACGTTCAAACTTGATTTTTTCACCCAAGACCTGTTCCAAGTCAATCACAAAATCAACTTGCTGGGCAGCCAGATCAGCAATGATATTTTTTCGGTCGAGCTTGATGCTACTGAACTGGATTTCTGGATTAAATTGCTGAAAATGTGCAACTAGTTTAGGAAAAACCATCGGTTCAATTTCATCATGTACCGCAATTTTTAAACTTTGCGCTGCTTTAGGCTCAAACACCTGATGCGGTATTGAAATATTCTGTATCGTGATGAGTGCACGTTTAATTTCAGGATAAATCTGTTCAGCCAAGGGCGTAGGTTGCATTTTGGCACTAGTACGGACAAACAGATCATCCTGTAGTTGCCGTCTTAAACGCTGTAAGGCATGACTGGCTGCGGACTGGGTAATTGAGAGAATATGGGCTGCCTTTGAAATACTCTTTTGCTCAAATACCGCAATAAAAAGCGGATATAAATTAATGTCTATACCATGAAAAGCACGTAAATCCATGGTGGCTTTGTGATGAATATAATTCATAATGTTGTATTGAATAAAATCATTTTATTCATAATAGTTTTTGGGTTAATGTCTTGTAAAGCAAAATAATCATATTCAGAGGAAGCAGCATGTTTGAATTATCAGCACGTGCACAAGACTATATTGAGCGTACCAAACAATTTATTAAAAATGAAATCGAGCCGATTGAAGCGGATTTCTGGCAAAAACTGCATGAACTCAATCAGGGTGGTGATTGGACTACTTGGCAATGGCCTGCTGAACTAGAAACCTTAAAAGCCAAAGCCAAAACTGCCGGCCTATGGAATATGTTTTTGCCTTGCCCAGAGCTGGGCCAGGGTCTATCCGTTCAAGAATATGCGCATATTGCTGAGCTTTCCGGACGTAGTCTGATTGCACCAACGGTATTTAACTGTAATGCACCAGATAGCGGCAATATGGAGGTCTTATGGCGTTATGGTTCAGAAGCCCAAAAACAGCAATGGCTAATGCCTTTATTAGAAGGAAAAATCCGTTCCGTATTCTGTATGACTGAACCTGCAGTAGCTTCGAGTGATGCGACCAATATGCAGGCTACGGCGGTGGTGGAGGGTGAGGAAATTGTATTGAATGGCCGCAAATGGTGGTCTTCAGGTCTGGGCGATCCTAATGCTAAAATTATTATCTTTATGGCGCATACCCCAGATGCAAGCAAGGACCGTCATCATCAGCACTCAATGGTCTTGGTTCCGATAAATACGGCGGGTGTTAAAATTGAACGAATGCTGCCAGTATTCGGTGATTATGATGCACCGCATGGTCATGGCGAAATCAGTTTTGACAATGTACGTGTCCCGGTTTCAAACTTTATTGGCGGTGCAGGTCAAGGCTTTGAAATTGCGCAAGGTCGCTTGGGCCCGGGACGTATTCATCATTGCATGCGTTGTATTGGAGCCGCAGAAAAATCTCTGGAGTTGATGATTGATCGTGGCATGACGCGTACTGCGTTTGGTAAGGAAATCTTAAAACTGGGCGGTAATCTGGAGCGCGTTGCAGAAGCACGTGTGGCCATAGATCAGGCACGACTTTTGACCTTGTATGCTGCCTATAAAATGGATACTTTAGGAAACATGGCTGCACTGACTGAAATCTCGGCAATTAAAGTGGTTGCACCAAGTGTGCTGGAAAAAGTGGTGGATATGGCAATCCAGATCCACGGCGGTGCCGGAGTGTCTCGTGATACGCCATTGACAGGATTTTTTGCCCAGGCACGTTCTTTACGTTTGGCCGATGGCCCAGATGAGGTGCATAAAGGCATGATTGCCAAACTGGAACTGGCAAAACGTGGATATAGTACGCGCCGTCAAAAAGATTAAATTAGAGAAATAGTTGTTGAGACTTCTTACAATTTGCCTAAAAAAGTTGCTAGGAATAGAAAATCAATTAGGTATAAATAAGTAAGTTAAGAAGTCTTTTAAAATTGAAGATTTAGGGAAATAAAAATGTCAGTTATTGATGTGGCTGGAAATGTCCGTACAGGTGAAGAGCTAGACGTAATTGCGGTAGAGCATTGGCTAAAAACACAAGGTGTCGATTTACAAGGCCAGGTGGAAGTTACTCAATATTCTGGTGGCGCTTCAAACTGGACATATCGTCTGAAATATAGCAATGCCGATTTAATTCTGCGCCGTCCGCCTAAAGGCACCAAAGCCAAGTCTGCCCATGATATGGCACGTGAATATCACGTGCAAAAAGCATTGGCCGAGTATTATCCGGTTGTACCTGAAATGCTGGCACTTTGTCAGGATGAGTCCATCATTGGTTGTGATTTCTATGTTATGAATCGCATTGAAGGGATTATTCCACGTGCCAATTTACCCATAGAGCTGGACTTTGATGAATTGCAGGTTCGGGAATTATGTATCAATGTAATCGACAAATTGATCGAGTTACATCAAGTGCCTTATGAAGGTACGGAACTGGAAAAATTAGGTAAGGGGGCAGGCTATTGCCGTCGTCAGGTCGAAGGTTGGGATGGTCGCTATGAAAAGGCCAAAACCATCAATGTGCCTTCGTTTAGATATGTACGAAACTGGCTTAAAGACAATATTCCGGCGGATTCAAAAACCTGTGTGATTCATAATGACTGGCGTTTTGACAATGTCATTTTAGATCCGAACAATCCGACTCAGGTAATTGGCGTACTGGATTGGGAAATGGCAACGCTGGGTGATCCGTTAATGGATTTGGGTTCAGCTTTGGCTTATTGGGTAGAAGATACAGACAACAAACTTTTTAAGGCGACCCGCCGTCAGCCGACTAATCTAAAAGGCATGCTGAGCCGTAAAGAAGTCGTGGAATATTATCTGGAAAAAACAGGTTTACAGGCCGATAACTGGACATTTTATGAGGTGTTCGGCATTTTCCGTCTAGCTGTCATCGCCCAGCAGATTTATTACCGTTATTACCATAAACAAACCACTAATCCTGTATTTAAGGACTTCTGGGTGATCATTCATGCGTTGCATATTCGTGCTTTAAAACTGATTGGTTTACAGAAAATTGAAGCCAATGAATTGGCGCAAAAATATATCGCCAAATTTAAGGATTTGATGCCGTCATGACCACCATTTATCTGATTCGCCACGGTCAAGCCTCTTTTGGGGCAAAAAGTTATGATCAGCTTTCCCCAAATGGTGAATTACAAGCGAAATTATTGGGACAATATTTTGACCAGATTTTAAAAGAAGCGCCTTATGTGATAGCTGGCTCCATGCAACGCCATCAGCAAACGGCGCAGCTATGTCTAGATCAGTGCTTTCCGGAAAGTAAAATCATAACGGATTCTGTCTGGAACGAGTTTAACCATCAGCAGGTTTTTGCCCAATACGAGCCGCGTTTCAATGAACCGGAACTACTTAAAGAGGATGTTGAAAAACATGCCAATCCGCGGGCATATTTGAGTAAAATCTTTGAAGGTGCGATTGAACGCTGGACCGGTGGTGACTATCACCATGAATATGAAGAAGCATGGCCGGATTTTAAGCAGCGAGTGGAAGGCGGATTACAGAATTTATGTGATCAACTGGCTGCCTCTCAACCGCGTTATGCAGTGGTGTTTACGTCAGGTGGGGTCATTTCTGTTGCAGCAGGGAAAATTCTCGGTCTGAGTCCCACTAAAACCTTTGCCCTGAATTGGGCGATTGCCAATACCAGCATGACCACGCTGCGTTTGGTGGGCAATGAACCTCAGCTTTTAAGCTTAAATGAGCATCACTATATCAAGGCAAAGCGTCCAGATTTGCTGACTTGGATTTAATCCATTAAAAATAAGGTAAAAGGTATACACATGACAAAAACAATTTTAATTACGGGTGCAAGTTCAGGGATTGGTGCCGGGATGGCACGTGAATTCGCACAAAAAGGCTATAATCTGGCAATCTGTGCGCGCCGTTTGGAGCGTCTGGAGGCATTAAAGCAGGAGCTTGAAAGCCAGTATGGCATCAAAGTGATTGCAAAAACTCTGGATGTCACCAATTACGATCAGGTTTTTGAAGTCTTCCGTGCTTTTAAAGAAGAATTTGGCACCCTTGACCGGATTATTGTCAATGCTGGGGTTGGTGAAGGCCGCCGGATTGGTAAAGGTAATTTTGCAATCAACAGGGCCACTGTTGAAACCAACTTCATATCCGCTTTGGCACAATGTGAAGCGGCGGTAGAGATTTTCCGTGCTCAAAATTCAGGTCATCTGGTGATGATTTCTTCCATGAGCGCAATGCGTGGTATGCCAAAACATTTGACGGCGTATGGAGCAAGCAAGGCAGGTGTTGCTCATCTGGCAGAAGGCATCCGTGCAGAGTTGATTAATACACCGATTAAAGTGACCACCATTTTCCCGGGTTATATTCGCACCGAGCTAAATGAAGGTGCAAAAAAACTGCCTTTTGAAGTCGATGAAAAAACCGGTTCACATTTACTGGTCAAAGCTATTGAAAAAGCACCAGTTAAGGCTTACGTACCTCAGTGGCCTTGGTTGCCACTAGGTTTGGCGATGAAACTATTACCATTAAAACTGGTCAATAAACTTGGTTGATTGCAAAGCAATATTTAAAAAGAGGCGAGAAGAGCCTCTTTTTTTTATTTGAGATATTTTTGAGTTCTGGCCAAGCGTTCGACAGGATAAAAGCAGCAGCATTGATTCCATAATCATATTTTTATGAGTAGATGATTCAGTCCACCAGAAGCGATAAAATATATTAATATTCCAATAAAATCTGTGCCAAGAAAATAAATCATATGCTATTAAAAACCATTACTGTTGTGTTAATTCCGGTATTGGTGCTTCAGGGCTGGCGTGTCAAAAAAAATACGCTCAAACTTTCCGAACCTTTAGGAGAACGTGAAGGAGTTAGCGGAAAAGGAAAAAAGCTGTCCTTATTAATTCTGGGTGATTCTGCGGCAGCAGGTGTGGGGGTGGAGCATCAGGATGATGCCTTATTGGGGGCGATTTTAAAGCAATTAAAAAATGATTTTGAAATTGAATGGAAACTCCAGGCCAAAACTGGTGATACGACTTCTAAAGTCCTGCATGCCTTAGATGAGCTTGAAAAGCGTCATTATGATGTTGTTGTGACTTCAGTGGGAGTAAATGACGTCACTCAATTGATGTCGGCCAAAACCTGGATTAAAAAACAACACCAACTCTATGAAAAAATTCAGCAAAACTTTAGCCCCAAGCTGGTGATTGCAGCGGGTGTACCACCGATGCACCTATTTCCAGCCTTGCCTCATCCTTTGGCCTGGTTATTTGGACAATATGCTCAAAAGATGAATCAGCAACTGGCCAGGCTTGTAGGGGAGCAAAATAATATGCAATGGATTGAATATGATCTTGAAAAATATCAGCAATTAAATTTACAGATGGCGCAGGATGGCTTTCATCCGAGCAAGGAAGTTTATACACTTTGGGGACAAGAAGTAACTCACAGGATTCGCCAGGCATTTTAAACTAACCGAAATGCCTGAATTTGGAATAGTTTATGTCGGATATTGAAACCCATCCATTCCTACCATTTTTACCACCGAATGCCGAATTATTGATGTTAGGCAGTTTTCCACCACCTCCTACACGCTGGAAAATGGACTTCTATTATCCAAATTTTAATAATGATATGTGGCGAATTTTCGGATTAATCTTTTTTGACAATAAAGACTATTTTCTGGATTTACCGAATAAAAAATTTCAGGAGGCTTTAATCCGGGAGTTTTTAACCGAAACAGGGATTGCGATTTTTGACAGTGGCTATCAGATTAGACGTCTGAAAGGCAATGCTTCAGATAAGTTTCTGGAAATTATCGTACCGGCTAATTTACAGGAGTTGTTGAAGAAAATACCTAAATGTAATCATATTATGACCACTGGTGACAAAGCGACTGACACCTTGATGCTCTCCATGCCGGAAGGAACCTTGAAACCCAGTATTGGCCAACCCACCCAGGCTCACTTTTTAGGTCGTGATTTTTATTTATACCGAATGCCATCTTCGTCCCGTGCTTATCCTTTGTCTGTAGAGAAAAAAGCTGAAAGCTACCGGAGGATGTTTGAACATGTTGGCTTAATTTAAATTTACGATTTTAAAATAATTGGTCATTCGTGTTCTTTCATGGTCGCAGAAGCTTAGGGAGAAGCTCTTATCACAAGCTCCTCATCCTCTCTTTTGGAGCATGTTCCTCCTACCACCACCGGAAGAAAAACTTTAAATACTCATGAACAACACACTAAGCATCATATTCCACATAATCCCACAAATTAAGTCGTGCTTTTATTTCCTTGCGTATATGCGGCAGCATCGGTAATAGGCTGCCATCAATCCATAGGCTTAAGGCTTGTGCAGAAAGTAATTGCTGCTGTTCATCAATTAACTGGGCGCCTTTTACCACGACTAGAGTTTCTTCTGAAGCTTCGGTTTCTATCCCCTTAAAGAGTACCTGCAACTCATAACCGGTATCCTGAATCAGCCATTCCAGCTCTATCTGGATATTTTCACTAGATTTTAGGACGGCTTGACCTTCTATTAGGTCCGAATTAGATAAACAGTCATGTTCGACTCGAATTTTGCTCAGGAACCATTCCTGTTGCGATAGATCCTGAAGAGTTTTTACGGGTATAAGAATATCACTGAGCTTAAACTGACGGCTTAAATCAAAAAATTGCATGGGAGAAAATGGCAAAAATTCGCAAAATACTAAAAACCAAGATTTTAAAGCACCGCCTCGCTACTGTACAATATTTTGGTGCAGTTTCTTTCTTTTGGTCGATTTATATTCAGCTGTTTAAAGTCAGTTTTATTTTTCAATGCCTCTTTTCGTTAATTGTGCTGATAATGTCATTACATCATCCATTCAATAGGAAGATAAGACACTGCTTTCATCGCAAAACGCTGGAATTTAGTAGATTCCGGATCGTATGAATATTCTGTACTTGAACCATCTTTATGGTGATCGAGCCAAATGACTTCACCTTGTGAATCGAGTTTGAGCTCATAGGCGATTTGCGGTAAATATGTATTTAAAGCCGTAGAAATCTGATTTTGTAAAAGATCAGATTCGACCACCAATCCCACTTCGGTGTTTAAATTGGCTGAGCGTGGATCAAAATTAAAAGAACCAATAAATACCATGCCGTCAATATCAAAAAATTTGGCATGCAAACTGGATGCATTTTTACCCTTAGCGGGAATTACATTACCGGTCACTATCTCGTACCAGGTTCTTTTGGTGCGTTCTATATAGGGTTTAAACTCATACAGTTTTACGCCATTTTTCAGTAAATCTTGGCGATATTGCTGATAGAAAGCATGAACCAAAGGCACATCATTGGCTAAAAATGAATTGGTCAATACCCGAACATTGACCCCATTTTGAACTAAAGTCGCCAAATAGTCTGCGCCTTTACGGGTAGGCACAAAATAAGCCGAAACCAGTTCCAGGTGCTGTTTGGGTTCTCCCATAATATTGATCATCTGCCTGTAAATCAGTTGATCTGGGGAAGCTTGACCACGAATTTTATCGGGGGCATCGGCCACAAAATATGCTTTTGCCCAGTTCATTTTACGGGCTTTTAAATGCTCATTGATCTGTTGTGCAGCAAGTTCAATGCGGCTCTTTAACTGGTCTTTTTGTAAGGCCGTCAATTCATAATATTTGCGTAATCTAGCCAGTTGTTCAGGGTGGCCTTCACCTAATAGTTGCGGAACCGGATAACTTAAATCGTCATGCCAAAACTGGTGGAAAACTGTATTGGCATGCTTGACCGCAGTACCATAAAACAAAATATCCATATCGGTAAATTGGAAGTTGTCACTGGCTTCGAAATACTCGCGGCTGATGTTGCGACCACCAGTAACGGCAATAGCGCCATCTGCAATGATCAGTTTATTGTGCATACGATGATTGATATTTTTGAATCGGAATGCGTAGTCAATCACCCGTAGTTTTCTAAATTTATAGGGATTAAAAATTTTAATTTCAAAGTTGGGATGCTGGGCTAATTGTTTGAGGTTGGAGTCCAGCTGAGTTCCATTTTGGTCATCAATCAATAAACGGACCTTGACACCACGATCTGCTGCCTTGAGCAGTTCAGCCAGCATGAGCTGTCCAATCGAATCATCTTCCCAAATATAATATTGTAAATCGAGATTGTACTGTGCTTTGTTAATCAGATGCAGTCGCGATGCGATGCTAATAAAGGCATCATCCAAAGCCAAATAAGCACTTAAACCTTGGGCGAGCTGTTCATCCACCTTTGCACCATTTAACCAATGCTCAGCATGAGCCTGAATAGGCAATTGCTTTTGTGATTCATTCATAGGCAAACTGCATCCTGTCAAAGTAATGACTACAGATGAAAGTAAAGCAGCTTGAGTGCGTGGTTTAATCTGCATATTTATTATGAAGTCATTAAGTTATCAATATATTAACATCATGTTAATGGTTGAATCCGATAATAAAAAGAGGTTACTGTAGCTCAACTGTTAAAGAACTAAATGAAGGATGAGTTATCTATGAAATCACGTGCAGCGGTCGCATTTGGTCCAGGTCAACCTTTGGAAATTGTTGAAATTGATGTTGCTCCACCGCAAAAAGGTGAAGTATTGGTTAAAATCACGCATACGGGAGTATGCCATACTGATGCATTTACTTTGTCCGGCGATGATCCTGAAGGAGTTTTTCCTGCTGTTTTAGGTCATGAAGGTGCAGGGGTTGTGGTAGAAGTCGGTGAAGGCGTAACCAGCGTGAAACCGGGGGACCATGTTATTCCGCTTTATACCGCAGAATGTGGTGAATGTTTATTCTGTCAGTCAGGTAAAACTAATTTGTGTGTAGCTGTCCGTGCAACTCAGGGCAAAGGCCTGATGCCTGATGGCACAACTCGTTTTTCTTATCAGGGCCAGCCGATTTATCACTATATGGGCTGCTCGACTTTTAGTGAATATACCGTCGTTGCTGAAGTCTCTTTAGCAAAAATCAACCCTGAAGCTAATCATGAACAGGTCTGTTTGCTGGGCTGTGGTGTAACGACAGGCTTGGGAGCAGTAAAAAATACCGCCAAAGTTCAAGAGGGAGATACCGTTGCGGTATTTGGTTTAGGCGGAATTGGTTTGGCCGTAGTTCAAGGTGCCAAGAAAGCCAAAGCCAGCCGTATTATTGCCATTGATACCAATCCTGAAAAATTCAAATTGGCTGAACAATTTGGTGCAACAGAATTCTTAAACCCAAAAGATTATGATCGTCCCATTCAAGAGGTGATTGTTGAAAAAACTGGCTGGGGAGTCGACCATTCTTTTGAATGTATTGGCAATACCAATGTGATGCGTTCGGCATTAGAGTGTGCGCATCGTGGCTGGGGACAATCGATTATTATTGGTGTGGCTGGGGCAGGTCAGGAAATTTCGACCCGTCCATTCCAGCTAGTTACAGGTCGTAGCTGGAAAGGAACCGCTTTTGGTGGGGTGAAAGGCCGTTCACAATTACCAGGTATGGTGGAAGAAGCCATGCAGGGGGATATTCAGCTTGAGCCTTTTGTAACTCATACTATGCCACTTGAGCAGATCAATGAAGCATTTGACTTGATGCACGAAGGCAAGTCAATTCGCAGTGTCATTCATTTTGACTAAGTCATTTGACTCAAAAGACCGGCTTTGACCGGTCTTTTTTTATATTTTTGCTTCCAGATACATTTGCCTATTAAAGCAGCACATAGATTAACTGAAAAAACACAAGCCTTCTAAGGTGATTACATGACATATGTTTATATTAGGAACTATTGACACTTCTTTTCTATGTTTGCAGCATCGCATATTTTTTTAGCTGCTATAAGACATGAGACATGAAATTTAGCCCTTTTGAATGAATGACTCATCACGAGATAGCAGCAACAAATATGCTGGTCCTAAAAGGCTGCAGCTAAAACCCTTTCAGTTTGCGCTGCACCACAATCCATTTATGAAATGTCAATAGTTTCTGATAAGAGCGTATTTATACGTGATTAAAACCATTTTAAAAAATAAGGATAAGCACTATGTCGAATGATAATTTTGATCGTGATGCAATAAAGAACTCTCCAAAGGAAGTCCGGGATGATTTAAATGCCGATCCAATTACCGGTGAACCCGGTGCTCATCCGGTTGGGACAGGTGTTGGTGCTGCCGGTGGTGCAGCAGCAGGTGCAGCTGTTGGTGCTGCCGGTGGGCCTGTCGGAGCAGTCGTCGGTGGCGTAGTGGGGGCAGTCGTCGGAGGTCTTGCAGGTAAAGAAGTCGGTGAAGCGATAAATCCGACTGAAGAAGCCGCTTATTGGCGTGAAAATTCAGTACATACCCCTTATTATTCAGAAGCACGTAGCACTTATAGTGATCTGGATTATGACCGTGACTATGACATAGCTTATCGTGTGGGTTATGAAAATCGCGGGGCTTATGATGCCAATACCCGTTTTGAAGATGCCGAGTCTGATCTGAAGCTCAAATGGGAACAAATGAAAGGTGAATCACGTCTGACCTGGGAACAGGCAAAATATGCAGTACGTGATGCATGGAACCGCGTGACACGCTAATTCTGCTTGTTTAGCAACGAAATGCTGCAAAATTGACAAGACCTGCTTGGATTCAGTGCTTGTCAATTTTGCACTGAGTTGACCAATAATCGGATTAATAAGTAAAAATCATCTAACTCATAAAGATTTTTTTTGTATTTTAGGCTTGTCAAACCGGTTCAGAGCGCGTATTTTAAGTTAAGAACCACATTTTATGAACAGACATAAACATGTTAAAGCAACCTATCATTTCAAACGTTTATTTTTATTTTTGGCAGTTTAGATAATTGCCTGAATGCGTTTGGGCGATGAAAAGGTTGCCCACCAGTTGATACCTGATCGGCAACCCTGATCAGGTTTTTTTATGCATGTAATTTAACAATTTTTTCGGAGACAGCCATGACCAACTTTAACTATTCATACTTTAGCAACTTTTATTGGTCTTATTTTAGCCAGTTAGTAACTCTTTCGATTTCTTCGATCAGACCCATAACGCTCAAATAAAAGTTCGGACTGAGTAGCAGTCCCAGGATGAAAAGTCATGAATACCGCAAATACATTAGTAAAAAATCAAACAGAAACAATTCTAAGCTTACCCCAGCAGCTTAAGCAGCACTTGCCACTGTCTCCTCAGTTGACTGCTCAGGTGGTTGAACATCGCCAAGTTATTCAAAATATTCTAGCCGGTAAGGATCAGCGTTTGCTGGTGATTACCGGACCCTGTTCCATTCATGACGAAGCTTCTGCACTGGATTATGCAAAAAAATTAAAACAGCTCCAGACTCAAGTTGCCGACCAGATTTTTCTGGTCATGCGGGCCTATATTGAAAAACCACGTACCACCGTTGGCTGGAAGGGCTTTCTCTACGATCCCAATCTGGATGGCTCTTCTGATATGCAGCTTGGCTTGGAAAGATCACGTGCACTTTACTTAAATATCCTTGAGATGGGTTTGCCGATTGCCTCAGAGGTCTTAAGTCCTATGGCAACGGTATATTTCGATGATCTTTTGGCTTGGGGTGCGATTGGGGCTCGTACCAGTGAATCCCAGATTCATCGTGAAATTTCCAGCCATATGCCTTATAGCATTGGTTTCAAAAATGGTACCGATGGTTCTATTCAGATTGCACTGGATGCCATCCAATCTGCGTCTAAGCCACATCAGTTCTTAGGCATGAGCCAGTCGGGGCTGCCTTGTATGATTCACTCAGCGGGTAATCCTCAGGCTCATCTTATTCTGCGTGGTTCAAATAATGGGCCAAATTACCAGTTGGCCGACATTGAAAAGATCAAGGCTCAGCATGCAGCAGAGTTGCCCGCTTTGGTAATTGATTGCAGTCATGGAAACAGCTCGAAAAATCCATTACTACAGCCGCAAGTGCTGCATACGATTGTGACAGAACGTCTGAAAACCAATGTGCGCGGAGTGATGCTGGAAAGCCATTTAATAGATGGTAACCAGAAAATTTCTACGGAGATGCAATATGGCCAGTCGGTGACTGATGGCTGTCTGGGCTGGGAGAAAACCGAGCAGCTTTTACTGGAAGTGGCTCATACTCTGGCATCGACTTGTTTAAAACGTAGCGCTTAAATTCAGAGAACAGGACTTTCTTTCCTGAGGAAAGTCCTGTTTGTTTAGCGCTTGATCTGCTTTATAAAAGATAAATATGACATTTATCACACCTTTAAAATAATATTTTTATTGTCAGTAAATTATTTTGTCTCCGGACATAAAGCATTGCACAATTCGTAAAAAATCATTGATTCAATTTTTTTATTGATTTATTACCGCAGATTTTCCGCCAAGTATTAAATATCAAGGCCTGATAAAGCCTTTTAATCAGTAGGATTTAACTGGTAAAAAAACCAAGCTAGCAGACAGTTATTCTCAAGAAGAGCAAAAATCATTGTAAGTGCTAATCTAAGTAAAACTTCTCCTATAAGGTGTCCTGCCATTTATGTACACCCTTAAAATCTCGGCCTAAACTTCTAAAAAAACAGGCAGATTGATCTGCCTGTTTGTATTTTTAATATGGAGCCTGTTAGGTTGATTTGCGCTGAATGACCAGCTTAAAGTACACAATGCTGCTTAGAGTCAACAAGCTACACAGGATAAAGGCGAACTGGTAACTGTAGGCTGCAATAATGGCGCCAATCAACAGGGAACCAATGGCAATGCCCAGATCATAAAAGGTATAAAAAGTCGAAGTTGCATAGCCAATACGGTGTTTAGGTGCACGTTGAATGGCCAGCGTTTGCATACAGGGCTGTACGCTCCCAAAACCTACCCCCACCATCACCGCAGCCAGCATAAACCCCCATAAAGTTTGAATCTGGCTCAGTAGAAACAAGCCCAGACTAAAGGCCACCAGTGCAGGATAAATCACATATTGCGGCCCCTTACGATCATAAACTTTTCCAGTAAGGGGGCGTAAACTCATCATGGAAATTGCAAAAACCACGAAGAATAAGCCGGCATAGGCCATTAAGTTTTTGCTTTCAGCAAAGGGGGCGATAAAGGACATGATACTGGCATAAGAAAATGAAATTAGCATCGCCAGTACGGCAATTGGTAGAACTTTCTTTTCCACCAAATCTGTCAGAGCAATAGACTTTTGATTGGAATGACCAGCGAATTTTTCAGGTTCTTTGACCGGAATCAGAAAACAAAAACCGAAACCGATAAAGACCAGAGCGATCAGCAGGGTACTCACCTCAACATAAGACCAGTATTCAATTAGGCTAAGCCCCAGCAATGGACCAAGCACAATGCCCAGATTGACCGACATGACGAAATAGCCCATACCTTCGCCTTTACGCTGTTCTGGAATAAACTGATTGACTACAGGGACACAAACCGTGGTCAATATACTGAACCAGATCCCATGTAAAAATCGGATGATGAACAGGAGAATCAGCTGATCTGCCAGCAGATAAGCCAAAGAAAACAGGCTAAAGAATACTTCTGAAACAATCAGAGTTTTACGCACCCCAAATTTTTCAATAATCAGGCCACTAAAAGGACGAACTGCAATTGCCGAAACCATAAATAAAGTCATGGCCAGACCTGCTTGGGTCAAGTTGCCACCAAGTTCATTTAAGATATAAATAGGCAAAATTGTCGTTTGCGCAAAATAGAAAATAAATAAAAACAGGTTGTTGGCCAGACAAAGTACAAAGGACTTGGTCCATAACGGCGATGGAGCAGTATTCATGATTTTCCTAAAATGATGTGCTGCGAGATGCGGGGCTTAATATGAAAGAATTATTGTGATAAATAAGCACGACATATCTAGGAGCGAAGCAAGGTGTATAGGAACTTTAAGAAAAATACGTGAAAATTACAATAATATTTTAATGTGATCCATTAAATTGAATACTCACAGGACTTTTATACCATTGAACTGATATAAAAAATCAGCCCTTAAGCTGATTTTTTATATGAACCACTATTTTATAAAAAGTGGAATTATAAGCCTGCTTCATATTCTGTATTGGCGAGCAGCTTGCTCACATCATCCATATTGTCCGGTTTGATTTTATAGATCCAGCCTTTGCCATAAGGGTCGTCATTAATAAAATCTGGATCATCTTCAAGATCAGCATTAACTTCAACCACCACGCCCGATACAGGAGCATGAATGTCAGAGGCGGTTTTAACCGATTCAACTACGCCGGCCTGCTGACCTGCGGTAAGCTGTGCATTCAGTTCAGGTGCTTCGACATAGACCAAATCACCTAGTGCATCCTGTGCATGGTCGGAAATACCGGTCACAACAAGATCACCTTCAATGCGTACCCATTCATGTGTACTTGCGTACTTTAGTTCTGAAGGATGATTCATTGATAACTCCTTAAAAATCTTAAGATCATTTTTGACATGTTTTATACATTCTTTTTGGTCAAAACAAAAGGCTAGGATCCTTTATAAATAAGGATCTTTACGCCAGCTGCTTGGGCTGCGACCACTCCAGCGTTTAAATGCCCGGCTAAAATTGGCCACATCGCTATAACCGAGCTCATCGGCAATCTGTTCTAAAGTAAAGTCGGTCCGCGACAGCAGTGAGGTCGCATGCCGGTAGCGTACTTCATCGACCAGGGTTGAAAAAGAAGTGCCTTCAGCCGCCAACTGGCGTTTTAAGGTGCGGTCGGACATATGCAGACGATCTGCCACACTTTCAATACTCAGATAGTGCTGCTCCGAATGTGTCAGAATATCCCGAACCCGCATCGCAATCCGGTGCCGTTCGCCCAGTGCAGACAGTTCTGCTTCACACTGGTTAATGGCGATCTGGCTGGCAATTGGATCGGCGTGGACCAGCTTGTTCATTAAGTAGCTTTTATCAAAGCTTAAAATTAAATGTGGCTGTTCAAAACGGAACTGGTGATTTGGAAATTTCGCCATGAAACGTTCAAAACCGTCGGGCTTTTTAAAATCAAAATCAATTTCACCGGAGACATGATCAATGCCCGTAATGGCTTTGGCCATGCTGATCATGCCGATAATCAGCGCAATGGAAATTTCGGTACGCAGGGGTTCCAGCTGAATATCTGTTTGTAACTGTACTGTGGCCTTGCTGCCAAAAGTTGAAAAAAACAGTTGCAGAAAGGGCATACGCAACTGGATAAAACGGTTCGCAAGTACCAGTGCATCCGTAATATCGTGAGCTGTCATGATGGCATAGCCGATAAAGCCATGAATCGAAATCCGCATTTGCGTACCCAGATGATAACCCAGTGTTGGTTCACCAGTCAGTTTCAGGGCATGCTTAACCAGCTCATTGGCCACAGTAGTCGGGATCCGAAAATCAGGATCGGCCAGTTGTTCAGCGGTTAGGCCAAATGGTGTAAATAATGATTCACTATTATATCCCCAGCGAGAAATCACATCGAGGAGTAAAAGACCGTATACGCCAGGAATACCCTGGTCTTGGCGTGAGGCTATTATTTTCATGCGCGATCCGTTGCACTCATACAAGTTTTTCTACTTATGCCCTGATATTGGCATGAAACAGTCATTTTTTCATTCATATTGTTCGACAAAAGCTGGCTAAATTGTCCTGCTTAAATTAGAGGATGAGCCTGATTATAGCCAAAAATTGATCTAAAAGTTATATAATTCATGTATCTAAGAGAAAAGTTTATTCTTTCAGAATGATAAAAACCATTTTATTAAAAGGCAATCATGTCAACAGACCGCTTAATGAATGAAAAAAAGAGACATCACAATCAGTCTTAACCAAAGCCGCAGGCCTGATCTGAAAGATGTACATCTAGATCAGGCTTGCGGTTTGGAAGCGTTATTTCTTTTAAATCAAAGCTATTTGAAAAAAGTTATAGATCGGTCGAGGGCGCTTTGTGAGCTTGTTGTTCGATCAGGAAACCGCCTGTTTGTCGCTGCCAGAGATGAGCATAAATACCGTTTAACGCGACCAGCTCCTCATGCGTGCCTTGCTCTGCAATGCGGCCCTGATCCATGACAATCAGGCGATCCATCTGGGCAATGGTCGAGAGGCGATGTGCAATCGCAATCACTGTTTTATCCTGCATCAGGTCATCCAGACTGCTCTGAATTGCCGCTTCTACTTCAGAATCGAGCGCACTTGTCGCTTCATCCAGAATCAGAATAGGGGCATCTTTTAAAAAGACCCGGGCAATTGCAATACGTTGACGCTGGCCACCAGAAAGTTTCACGCCGCGTTCCCCCACATAAGCCTCATAACCTTTACGTCCACGTAAGTCGCTCAAGTTCGGAATAAACTCTTCTGCCTTGGCTTTGCGCACAGCATCATACATTTCTTCATCGGTCGCATCCGGACGGCCATACTTGATATTTTCTGCGACTGTACGATGCAATAAAGAGGTGTCTTGGGTTACCAGGGCAATATTTTTACGTAAACTGTCCTCAGTGACATGATCAATATCCTGACTATCGATCAGGATTCGGCCCTGATCCAGCTGGTAGAAATGTAATAATAATTGAATCAGTGTGGATTTTCCTGCACCTGAACGACCAACGATGCCGATTTTTTCACCCGGACGAATCGTTAGATCAAACTGGTCAATGACCGGTTTTTCATTATAGGCAAAGGTGATATTTTCAAACCTGATTTCTCCTTGCTTGAGCTGCAACTCTTTCGCATCCGAACGGTCTTCAATAGAAATTTTACGTCCCAGCGTACGCATTCCGTCCTGAATGGTGCCGACATTTTCAAATAAGGCAGAGGTTTGCCACATCATAAATTCGGCAATACTGTTCAGTTTCAGCACCATCGCGGTGGTAGCTGCAATAATGCCGAGTTCAGCCTGTCCCTGCATCCAGAGCCAGACCGCCGTCCCTAACACACCTCCATACAGAATTACGCTCAGAAATAAAATGCTGATTTCATATTGGGCGCCCAGACGCATTTGTTTATAAACGGTCTGCATAAACTCCTGCATGGAAGACTTGGCGTACTGACTTTCGCGTCCGGCATGAGCAAAGAGCTTGACCGTTTGGATATTGGTATAAGCATCGGTGACCCGTCCGGTCATCACTGCACGGGCATCAGCCTGTTGCGAGGAAATTTTACTCAGTTTTGGAATAAAGTAACAGGCAGCACAAATAAACAGCAGTAACCATAACAACAGGGGCAGAACCAGTAAAGGAGAAATGGCGCCTAGTACGATATTGATCGTAATGAAGTAAATCAGGACATAGGCCAGCATATCGCCCAGAATCACCCAGAACTCACGAATCGCCAGAGAGGTTTGCATCACTTTGGCAGATAAGCGTCCGGCAAAATCATTATGGAAAAAATCCAGACTTTGTTTAAGTAACAGATTATGAAAGCGCCAGCGCAAGCGCATCGGAAAGTTACTGTATAGAATCTGATGCTTGATAAGCGACTGGGCACTGGCAAATAAAATATTGGCCAGCAGAATAAAGCTTAACCAGATAAGATTACGGGCATGTTCTTGTAAAAAAGTCTCTGGCTGGCTGCGGCTGAGCCAGTTGACCAGTTCGCCAATCTGGGAATAGAGCACGGCTTCAAAGCTGGCAGCACCTGCGGTACATAGCACCAGAATCAGTAAATAACGGCGTACCCCATAGGCCGCCTGCCAGACAAAAGGAAAAAACTGGGTAGGCAAGGGCTGATTCAGATGTTTGGTGGGATAAGGGTCCACCAGCCGTTCAAGCCATCGAAACATTGTCGTACTCTTTTCTCATGCATGCTGCTTTTCAGGAAGTATAAAGGATTCTATTTTTTAAAGTCTGCAATTGGGTGAAATTGCCACACAATGATGAACGAAATCAAACTTTAGATTGCAGGTTGAACGCTTAGATGAGTTGTATCTCTATTGCTGTATTTAAAAGAAATATTTGATGGCATTGGGTAAAGCAGCAGACAATACGCATATACAAAGCCTGAAATGACGCATCATTTCAGGCTTGCATTTAGGCTTGCGCTATTCAGTGAAACGTTTAGTGAATAATTGGCGAAGGTGGTGGAGTAAAAGCTTCTTTTAGATCATGACCTGAAGGAGCCTGATACACTTTCAGCTCAAACTCGGGAATAATCGCCAAGATATGATCCATGATATCGGATTGGATATTCTCATATTCAGTCCAGGCAGTGGTATTGGTAAAGGCATAAATTTCAAGCGGTAAGCCTTCACTGGTCGGTTGTAACTGACGCACCATTAAAGAAAAATCTTTGGCAATCCCGGGATGCTGCTGTAAATAAAACTCCAGATAGGCACGGAACGTTCCCAGATTGGTCAAACGGCGCTGGTTATATTGGGAATGATGCTGTAACTGTTGGTTGAATTTTTCTATTTCTTCACTTTTACTATTCAAATATTGATCCAGCAGGATAAAATTTTTCAGCTTGGTCTGTTCTTCGGCACTCATGAAATGCACACTGCTTTGGTCAATGTGGATTGAACGCTTGATCCGGCGTGCACCAGCTTCCTGCATACCGCGCCAGTTTTTAAAGGTATCCGTGACCAGCTTGTTGGTGGGAATGGTCGTTATGGTTTTGTCAAAGTTTTGCACTGTCACGGTATGTAATGACATATCAATGACATCACCATCGGCATTCAGTGAAGGCATTTCAATCCAGTCACCAATACGTACCATGTCATACGAGGAAATCTGGACTGAAGCCACCAGCGATAAAATCGTGTTCTGAAAAACCAGCATCAGCACCGCGGCCATCGCACCAAAACCGGCCAGCAGGGTAAATACATCCTTTCTCAGGAAGGTACCCAGAATCATCAAGCCGCAAACAATAAAAATAATCAGCTTTACCAACTGCAAATAACCTTTAATCGGCTTGTTACGTGATTTCGGATTACGCTGGTAAATCAGGTTGAAAATATTAAGCAGCTCGCCGAGTGCCAGTGCAATGGTCAGGAAAATAAAGGCTTGCGCGCCCATTTCGATAAGGGCTTGAGCCTTATCTGATAAATGCGGTACGGTACTGATACCATTCATGATCACGATGGCCGGCACAATATTGGCAATCCGGCGAATCACGCTATGCTGAGCAAAAATCGTGTTATTGGCAAAAGGCATTTTGGAAATGAGTTTACGAATTCCACGAACAACCACTTTTTTAGCAAATAAATTGGTAATAAGGGCAAATAGAATCAGGATGCTTAATGAAGACAGCATTTCCAGCCAGGGATACTGATCTGTCCAATCCTGAATGTTCTGAATAAAATTAAACTGTTCCAACTGATCTTTCTCTTAGACTAAAAAATTTGATAGAGTTTATAGCTTTGAAGCTGACTTTTTAATCCTGGATAACTTTTTAAAACATATCCCTCTAGGTCTTATACTTTTTTTAGCCTCATCGTTTCATTGAATATAAAAAAACCGGCAGGTTTGCCGGTTTATATTTCCAGATGTTTTCTGGCGAGGTGGCAGAACAAACTACCACATCAGGTCATCTGGAATGACATAGGCTGCATATGGATCTTCTTCATCAGTAATTTTTTCATTTTTCTCTGAATTGTTAACCAGAATAAAACCTTCCATTTTGGCATTGATACGCTCTGCCAATGCTTTAGGTAAGAAAGCATACTGGGTATTGTCACGTGCAATCACGAGACTGCCAGCCACTAAAGCATTATAAATCTGTTGATTGATATAGACTTTTTTGATTTTATCATTATCAATGAACTGGTAGCTGATTTCGCCATCGGTATCGCAGATTTTATGCTGATTGATCATCTGTATGATGGCAGCTTGCAGTTCTTTTTCCTGTAACTGGGCTTTTTTCGCTCGCTCAATGGCCTGATCTTTGGCCAGCTTTTCCTGTTGGTCCTGTGCAATCTTCGCCTTGATTTCAGCTTCACTGCTGTCACCCGTACGTTTTTCATGTACTGCCTGTTTAGACAGTTTTTTTGCTTTTTTATTATCGACCAGGCCAGCTTTTAACAATTGTGCCTGTAATGCATTTTTAACCATGAGAACTTCCAGAAATTAGTCGTGTTGATGCCGATAACGCAAATAGATGATCCAATAACTCAGGCTTAACAGAAAGCTGAGTGCCGTAGGAATCAGGAATGCATTCAATTTTAAATAAGGATAGGTCCAACTGGCAAGGATACCACCAATCAGAAAACCGAGAAAAATCAGCCCATGCAGAATGACACGGCGAGATTCCACTTCCAGCCTTCGCAGACGATAGCCCAAAGCCAGACCTAAGTCCGTGAGAACACCAGATAAATGGGTGGTCCTGATAATCGTACCTTTATAATGGCTGACCATGGCATTTTGCAGACCCATGGCGACACAGGCCCAAAGCAAGGCATACCGTGGAAAATAGGGCAGTAATAACCAGCACAGGAAAATAAAAAAAGCCACCAGACTGAGAGGGTAGCCATACAGGCGTCCCAGGCGAAAGTGGCTGTTTCCAAGAATCAGGCCACTATACATAGAACCCATTACATAACACAGGATGATCAATACCAGATATAGCATCATTTCTGGCTGCCATTCTAGTAAAGCCATAGTCAGCATGCTGACATTACCGGTCATATGGGAAACAGACTGATTCAATACAGTCAGCAGTCCCAGCACGTTAATCATACCTGCATTCAGGGCAAGTAAAAACGCACCCAACTGTACCCACACGGGCAAACGCTGTAACGGCATAACAACATCATTAACAAAAAAATTATTGATTAATCAATATAAAATCAATTTAAAGCGCGGTCTACTGCTACCGTAAATAAAACATCGGTAGAGGAGTTTAAGGCAGTTTCAGTCGAGTCTTGCAAGACACTAATCACCATACCAATCGCAACCACCTGCATGGCAATATCCGAAGAAATTCCAAACAGGCCACATGCTACTGGAATGAGCAACAGGGAGCCACCGGCTACACCTGAAGCCCCACATGCAGATACCGCCGCAACAACAGACAGAATCAGCATGGTGCTAAAGTCTACGCTGATGCCTAGCGTATGAACTGCGGCTAAAGTAAGTACTGTAATGGTGACTGAAGCACCGCCCATATTGATGGTCGCACCTAGGGGAATTGCTACACTTGAGGTTGACTCACTCACTCCTAAACGCTTGGCCAGATCCAGATTAACAGGAATATTCGCTGCGGAACTGCGGGTAAAGAAGGCGGTAATGCCACTTTCCCGTAAGCAGGTAAAGACCAGAGGATAAGGATTACGGCGTGTGACCAGCGCCACCATTAAGGGGTTAATCACCAGAGCAACAAAAAGCATGGTGCCCAGAAGAACCGTGAGCAATTGGGCGTAGTTGGACAAGGTTTCAAGACCTGCTTCAGCAAAGGTCACTGCCACCAGACCAAAAATACCGACAGGCGCGAAGCTAATCACCAGACGAATCACATGATTCACGGCAGAAGCAGTGTCATTCAGCAAGGTTTTGCTGCTGTCCGAAGCATGGCGAAATGCCATTCCCAAAGCCACTGCCCAAGCCAGAATGCCAATAAAATTGGCTTCCGAAATTGCCACTATCGGGTTTGCCACAAAGCTCAGCACTAAATTCTGCAAAATTTCACCCAGGCTCCCCGGTGGTTGCAAGTCAGCCTGGGCTGCAATGTCCAGAAATAACGTGCTTGGAAACAGCATGCTCGCCACAACGGCACTGAGTGCAGCCAAGAACATGCCGGCACCATACATCAGCATGATGGGACGAATCGCGACATTGGTCTGACCAACTTTAAAATTCGCGATTGAAGCTAAGACCAGAACGAATACCAGAATCGGCGCAACAGATTTTAGTGCTTTAATAAACAGATCACCCAACAGACGGAGTGACGGCGCAGCTTCGGGAAAAACCACAGCTACGGCTACACCTAAAATAATGGCGATAATGATTCGAGAGACTAAACTTATACGCGAAAGGGCAGAAAACATAAGGTTGCCTTGTGAAAATTACGAGGGCGAAATTTAAAAAAAATTGGCACTATTTTATACTTAAATTTCAAAGGGATTGAAAATATTTTCAGATAAAAAATAAACCCTTGATATGAAATGGAAATTATAGTTAAAACCTTTTTTAAAATAATCGACTCTGTCCATAAAATATCTATTTTGGGGCTTATTTTACCTAGAATTCCAGATTTTCATTTATAAAATAAATAGCAATTAAATATTAATCACCTGAAATTATAATTAAATGCAAGATAAAATAACTCATGGTTGAAAGTCCATTTCAACCATGAGTTTGAGCAGGATTGGACTTAAAGATTATCATCCTGAGGCGCTTCAAAAATTTCTGGCGCCAAGTCCTGAATAGCTTGAAAATGGGTCAAATAGATCTGACCACTTAAATAGGTCAACAGTTTGGAGGTATGTAAACGGTCCATCACCGGGCCTTTGACTTCAGCAAAATGCAGGCGAATATTGAGCTTGGCCAATTCAGCATTCAGCTCTTCCAGCATTTCTAGTGCACTCAGATCAATCGCACTGATACTGGAGCAGTTCAGAATAACATGCTGCAACTGATCATTATGGCTCAGCTGATTAATCAGATACCCTTTAAAACTGTTGGCATTTAAAAAGGTCAGGTTTTCATCAATCCTTAAGGATAAGACACGTTCAGAAGTCCGGGTTTGATGGCGCTGAATATTACGAAAATGCTGCGTACCTTCTACCAGTCCCAGCACGGCAATATGCGGCCGGCTGATTCTCCATAACATCAGGGCAAAAGTCGATACAATACCAATCAGCAGGCCTGCACTAATATCAATCAGCACCACGCTGAAGAAGGTAATCCACATCGCAATCCCGTCGGCTTTGGAATAACGCCACGCATCTACAAAAGGCTGAAAATCAACCAGCTTCCAGATGGAAACGATAATCGTAGCGGCCAGAATGGTCAGCGGCAAATCTTCGAAAAAACTGGTAAAGAATAGGCTGACAATAATCAGGGACAATGAAGACAGCACACCTGCCATAGGACTTTTGGCACCCGCATCGGCATTTACCACAGTACGTGACAAACTGCCAGTTACAGGAAATGCCGAACTGATTCCGGCACTGATATTGGCCACCCCAAGTGCAATCAGTTCCTGATTGCTATTTAAATTACTGCGTTGCTGTAAGGCTGTGGCTTGGGCAATGGAAAGTGATTCGACAAAGCTGATCATGGCAATCATGGCGGCACCCGGTAACAGGCTGATCACCAGATCCCAATTCCAGTGTGGAAAAGACAACGGTGGAAAACCAGATGGAATTTCTCCGACCGTCTGAATACCTTGAAGTTTAAGATCCAGAAAAACCACAGCAGTAATCCCGAGACAGACCAAGATCAGCGGTACGGCGCGCACGAGAAAGTCAGTTGACCCGATCAGGCTCTGAATGCGTTGCGATTTTAAAATCTTGGGAAGATAAATCAGTATCAGCAGGGCACAAATGCCGAAAATCAGGCTGGGCAGATGCAGACGCGGCAGATATTCCCATAAGCTTAGCGCCAGTTCCGGAATATTATTGGCTTTTAAGGGTAAATCCACCAGAAACTTGAACTGGCCCAAGGCTATCAGTAAAGCGGAAGCTATAATAAAACTGTGAATGACCGGATGACTGATCAGCTGAATTAAGAAGCCAAACCTGAGTAGACCCAAAAGTAGGGAAATGATACCGACCAGCAGAGCCAGCAATGTGGCTGCTTCAATATACGCCGCTGAACCGACCTCAAACAAGGGATTTAAGGTGGCAAAAGTCATCATTGAAATGATGGCGACGGGACCAATGGATAAAGTAGAACTGCCACCGAGCAAGGCATAAATGATCATCGGCAGAATACTGGCATATAAACCCATCATGGGTGGTAATCCCGCCAGCATTGCATAGGCCATCCCTTGCGGAACCAGCATGGCCACCACAATAAATGCAGCCAGTGCATCAGACTTAAATTTGATTGAATTATATTGGCTTAACCAAGCCCAGGCAGGGATTCTATGCAGCAGTTTGGACTTGGAATTGGGCATATCAAGGTCTAAATCACAAATATAGATATATTATGCACAAATTCTGCTAAGAAGTCTTAAAAATAAAATGCAGCTGATAAATTTTACGCAGCATGAGTAAAAAAGTTTAGATGAAACCTGATCGTCTAAAACTGTTCGATTAAACCTCCATTTAAAATGGTTTCATCTATAACTTAATGTATTTTATCAATTTAAATTAGAATCCATTCTTTAGCCCAAGAGTTCCTGAGGACAATAAAGCCGGTATAAGGTATTCAGCATTTCCACCAAGTGAGGATCTTTAATAGAATAATAAATCTGTTTACCATCGCGGCGGGTACTGACCATGTCGTTCCTGCGTAGCATCATGAGCTGCTGGGAAAGGGTGGGTTGTCTAATCTCGGTCATTTCTTCAATTTGAGAGACGTTCATTTCTGATTGAGAAAGATGACATAAGATAAGCAGACGGTCCGTATTAGCCAGAGACTTTAAAATAGCGACGACCTGTTGTGCTGAATCCCGCATGATGTCAATTTCGAGATCGGTTTTCATTCAGAATGTCCATTTATAAAATTACAGCGTCCCTGATTATATGAACTCATACAGGGGATTACATTGCTCAAAAAGATTAAGTTTTATTATTTTTAATGCGTCCAGTTATTAAAAAAAGTTATGTACTTGATGTTGATATATAAGCAGACTTTAATGCATAGTAAAAATGTTATTTCAGCAAAGTCTCGCCATTTTGTATAGAAGTCATCGGGCATCTACAAACAGAAAAAATGCTTGTATGATGGTGCCAACACTTGAACTTATAACATTAGGGATATACTCATGAGTACAGATCCAGCTTTTCCAACTCCTTCAAATCTCGGTATCGCCGTATATAGTAATAATGCAGACGCGATTGGAAATACACCACTAGTTCGTATTAACCGTGTAATTTCGACTGCGGCAACGGTACTTGCAAAAGTTGAAAGCCGTAATCCTGCTTTTTCAGTGAAATGCCGTATTGGTGCTGCGCTGATTGCCGATGCAGAAAAGTCGGGCAAGTTAAAGCCGGGCATGCATATTGTTGAGCCAACCAGTGGTAATACTGGTATTGCGCTGGCGTTTGTGGCTGCCGCCAAGGGCTATGATATTACTTTAACCATGCCTGCCAGCATGAGTATTGAGCGTCGTAAAGTGGTCAAAGCTTTGGGGGCGAATCTGGTACTGACAGATCCGGCCAAAGGAATGAAAGGTGCAGTCGACGAAGCCACACGTCTTCTTAATGAGAATCCGGATCTGTATTTCCTGCCACAACAGTTTGAAAACCCGGCCAACCCGAAAATTCATGAAGAAACCACCGGACCGGAAATCTGGGAAGCTACTGGTGGTAAGGTAGATATTCTGGTTGCAGGTGTCGGTACGGGGGGCACGATTACGGGTATTTCGCGTTATTTTAAACAGGTTAAAAACCAGCCTCTATATACCGTGGCAGTGGAGCCTGCTGAATCGCCAATTATCGGTCAGGCAAAGCGTGGCGAAACCCTGACACCAGGGCCACACAAAATTCAGGGAATTGGGGCGAACTTTATTCCAGCTAATCTGGATCTGGACCTGGTCGATGAAGTCATTGCCATCAACAGTACTGACGCCGTTGAATGGGCACGTAAGACGGCAACCCAGGAAGGAATTCTGGTGGGTATTTCCTGTGGCGCGGCAATGGCGGCGGCGGCACAACTGGCTGCACGACCTGAAAACGCGGGTAAAAATATTGTGGTCATTTTACCAGACGGTGGTGAGCGCTATTTATCTTCCATTCTGTTTGAAGACATCTCTGCTGAATAAGCTGATTTCGCCATCGTACTTACAATAGACCACACAAAATGTAAAAGACCCGGAACAGCTTCCGGGTTTTTTATTTTAAAAATCAGGTTTTAATTTTTATAGTCACCAGATAGAGAAATACTTGACCTTCCCATAGTGGGAATGTTTAAGCTATAGACTCATAAAAGTAAATATATTCCATGAGCCAGTGGAGAGCATGATGAGCAAAGTCGATAGCCCCCAACTGTATGAACAACAATTGCAGATTTCAGGAATGACCTGTGCTTCATGCGTAGCGCGGGTAGAGAAGGCTTTAAAAAAGGTGGAAGGCGTGACGGATGCGCAGGTCAACCTGGCTACAGAAAAGGCCTGGGTAAAAAGCCAGCAGCCCGTTGCAGCCGCTACCTTGCTACAGGCCATTGAAAAAACCGGCTTTGCTGTGGTGACCCAGCAATTGAATCTGGGCATTGAAGGCATGACCTGTGCCTCGTGTGTGGCACGTGTCGAAAAGGCCTTGAAAAAGGTGGAAGGTGTGACGGATGCGCGAGTTAATCTGGCGACTGAACAGGCACAGGTCATTGCTCTTTCTTCACTACAGACCTCCACTCTGGTTCAGGCGATTGAAAAGGCAGGATTTCATGTCCGTGCGGAACACATTGAGCTAAATATTCAAGGGATGACCTGTGCCTCGTGTGTGGCACGGGTAGAAAAGGCTTTGCTTAAAGTCGAAGGTGTTCAAGGAGCACAGGTCAATCTGGCGACTGAAACCGCGCGTGTACAGGCGTCACGCAGCCTGCTCCCCCAACTGATTGCTGCGGTCGAAAAGGCGGGTTTTCAGGCCAGGGAGCTGAGTCATGCAACCATGGATACTCATGCCGCGTTTCAGGAGAAAAAAGCCGAGGAAACTGCAGAACTCAAGCGTGACCTGTGGATGGCGCTGGCTTTGGCGATTCCGGTATTTATTTTGGAAATGGGCTCGCATCTAATTCCTGCATTTCATCATTTTATTTTGCAGACTCTGGGGACCCAGAATAGCTGGTATTTACAGTTTGTATTGACCACCCTGATTCTGGTCTTTCCGGGAAGACGTTTTTATCAGCATGGAATTCCAGCCTTATTGCGTCTGGCACCGGACATGAATTCGCTGGTGGCAGTAGGTACGCTTGCTGCCTATAGCTTTTCCTGTATTGCAACCTTCCTGCCTGAGCTTTTACCACAGGCAACCGTACATGTGTATTTTGAAGCAGCTGCCGTTATTGTGGCGCTAATTCTGCTGGGACGGTATCTGGAAGCTCGGGCGAAAGGCAAAACCTCGCAGGCTATTCAGTATCTCATTGGTCTGCAGCCTAAAACGGCGCGTATCCAGCAAAATGGAGTCTGGATTGATCTGGATATTGCAGAAGTCCAGCAAGGTATGCTGATTGAAATCCGCCCGGGTGAAAAAGTGGCCGTCGATGGGGAAGTTGTCTCTGGTCAAAGCTATATTGATGAAGCCATGATCAGTGGTGAACCGCTACCGGTCATTAAACAGTCAGGCGATCAGGTCATTGGCGGTACCGTCAACCAGAATGGAACCTTGCAGATCAAGGCCACTGCGGTTGGACAGGATTCGGTACTGGCCCAGATCATTCAGATGGTGGAACAGGCACAGGGCGCCAAACTGCCTATTCAGGCGCTGGTAGACAAGGTCACTTTATGGTTTGTACCTGCGGTGATGGGGCTGGCAGCACTGACCTTTATTATCTGGTTCCTGTTCGGACCGGAGCCGAATCTGACTTATGCACTGGTCAATGCAGTTGCTGTATTGATTATTGCCTGCCCATGTGCCATGGGCCTGGCGACCCCGACTTCCATTATGGTGGGTACAGGCCGTGCCGCCGAGTTAGGGGTTTTATTCCGTAAAGGGGAAGCTTTGCAGCTTTTGCAACGTACGCAAGTGGTTGCTGTCGATAAAACCGGTACGCTGACAGAGGGTAAACCGGCTTTAACCGATTTTGAGGTTACGGAGGGTTTTGAGCCTCAACGAGTTTTACAAATTGTGGCCTCAGTAGAAGCCAAGTCTGAACACCCGATAGCCCATGCAATTGTAGAGGCGGCACAGCAACAGAAGCTTGAGTTGCTGGACGTGAGTGAGTTCGATTCGATTACAGGGGCTGGTGTAAAGGCGCAGGTGGCAGGGTATCAGGTGCATATAGGTGCCGAACGGTTGATGCTGGAACTGGGACTGGATCTTGCCCTGTTTAAACACATGGCTCAGCAACTGGGTGATCAGGGCAGAACGCCGTTATATGTCGCGCTTGACCAGCAACTGGCTGCAATTATTGCGGTGGCCGATCCGATCAAGCCGACGACCTATAGCGCAATTCAGGCTCTGCATGATCAGGGGCTAAAAGTGGCCATGATCACTGGAGATAATGCCTATACTGCACAAGCCATTGCCAGAGAGTTAAAGATTGATCAGGTGATTGCAGAAGTGCTGCCGCATGAAAAAGTTGAAGCTGTACAACAATTACAGCAGCAACATGGCGTTGTGACTTTTGTGGGAGATGGGATTAATGATGCACCGGCTTTGGCTCAGGCTGATGTAGGCATGGCGATTGGCACTGGAACAGATGTCGCAATTGAAGCTGCAGATGTGGTGTTGATGTCAGGAAATTTACAGCATGTGGCGACTGGTATTGGCTTAAGTCAGGCCACAATGCGTAATATTCGCCAGAACCTGTTTTGGGCCTTTATTTATAATATCGCCTTGATTCCGATTGCAGCTGGTGTACTGTATCCATTTTTTGGCATTCTGCTTTCTCCGATGTTTGCCGCCGGTGCGATGGCTTTGTCTTCGGTATTCGTAGTGTCGAATGCGTTAAGATTAAAGACCTATCAGGCCGTCCAGTTTAAGGAACAGTCATGAATATTGGCCAGGCCGCCAGACGTTCGGGGATCTCGGCAAAAATGATCCGCTATTATGAAGAGATTGGATTATTGCCCGAACCGAAGCGCAGCACCTCAGGTTATCGCCTCTATACCGAGCAAGATATTAAAACTCTCAGTTTTATACAGCATGCGCGCGAACTGGGGTTTTCATCAACCCAGATGAAAGAACTGCTGGACTTAAGGCTGAACAGTGCCAGACATAGTGCGGATGTCAAACAGCTGGCGGAACAGCATATACAGCGTTTACAACAGAAAATTGCCGATATGCAGAAAATGATTCATATTTTGCAGCAGTCGGTAGATCAGTGTGCTGGCAATGAAGAATCGGATTGCCAGATTTTAAAACAGATCGAGCAGGGTAGCTTGCCCGAATGTTCCAGTTCAGACTGTCAAAAATAGTCCGGTATTTAAAGCATACACTCAATGAATTTACTTAATGCAATGGAGAAAGAAATGAAATTCCGTATTAACAATATGACCTGTGGTGGCTGTGCGCGCAGTGTGACAGCGACCATTAAAGATCTGGATGACCATGCAACAGTTGTGATTGATGTGGAAAGTAAACTGGTCGAATTGCAAAGCAGCCGTAGCGAAGCTGAAATTGTTGCGGCCCTGACGGAAGATGGTTTTCCACCGGTTCCAGCAACTTAAAATAAGATCAAATGCCTAACTCAAGTTAGGCATTTTTGATTCCATGGAAGAAATTTTATCTGGCGTCATCAGCGCCTGATTAATATACAGCTTGATCAGCCGTTCACGTGAGCCGATTGATTTTTGATAGTGGGTCGAATTGAGCAGCAGTGAAGCTCCATAGGTGACTGTCCAGATATAAGACAGATAATCCCGTATTGACATGGCACTGTCTAAAGACAATAGATAATCATGTGTCATGTCTTTGATCCGGATAATTCGTTCTTCTCGAATCTGGTACAGCTCCTGAAAAAGTTCTTTCAGATTTTTTTCATTATTAGTCAGACGTTCCTCAATCACATGCAATAAAATGGTGCGATTAGAATTCAGCATGTGATACAGCATATATTGGGACACATAGTGCTTGATATCGTTATTGTGATTTTTCGAAATTTCCAGAATTCTTTTTTCGTTGCGAATAATCAATTCCAGATAAAGCTGATTCTTGCTTTTAAAATGTTTATAAATTGTTCCCTTCGCGATATCCAGCTCACTAGCCAATTCACTCAGGGTAATATCCTGATGATTGTCCAGTAACAGGCATTCAGCCATGTTTAATATCTTCTCTTTACGAAGAAGAAAGTTCTGCTGTCTTACAGTCGTCATCTTCTTGGTCCATACGTCTCGAAAAAGAACAGACCCAGATTATGCAATATTTTTGCCAGTGAATATAAAACTAAGGTCGTTATTTTGCTTCAAAGCTGTATGTTTATTCGTCAGTTGGCGTATTTGACTTATATAGAGCGCACCCTTCCTGAAGGATTGTCAAGAAAAATGAACCCTAAAGGTCAGTTTGCTTAAATAAAATTCCCTTTTTACCCTAATTATTCTATTTTCTGCCAAGTAAAGTCATACAGTCATGTAGCTATCACAATATTCAGCTACAGATTTGGGTATCACCATTTAAGGAAGTTGAACATGCCAATTTATAATGCGCCTCTCAAAGACATGGAATTTATTTTAAAGGATGTGTTTCAGGCTGAAAAATTCTGGCAAGACAATGAAAAGCTGGCTCATCTTGACTTGGCCACAGCCCATGCGATTCTGGAAGAAATGGCCAAGTTTTCAAAAAACGTTATTCTGGATCTGAACCGTCCGGCCGATGAAAGCGGTGGCGCTCAATTTCATCAGGGTGAAGTGACCACCCCTGCAGGTTTTAAAGAGGCATTTCGCCAGTTTGCCGAAGGTGGCTGGGTTGGTTTGGGTGCACCCGAAGAATGGGGCGGCCAGAATATGCCTAAAATGCTCACCGTGCTGGCAGACGAGATGATCTGGAGTACCAACCCTTCCTTTATGCTTTATCCGCTATTGACGGTAGGTGCCGGCATGGCGATCAATGACCGGGCTTCTCAGGCGCAAAAAGAAACCTATCTGCCAAAATTTTATACAGGTGAATGGTCTGGCACCATGTGTCTGACTGAGCCACACTCAGGAACCGATTTAGGCATTATTAAAACCAAAGCCGAACCGAATGCTGATGGCAGCTACAATATTACCGGTACCAAAATCTTTATTACCAGTGGTGAGCATGACCTGTGCGACAACATCATTCACCTGGTTCTGGCCAAAACGCCAGATGCGCCGGCCGGTTCGCGCGGAATTTCTCTGTTTATTGTGCCGAAGTTTCTGGTCAATGCTGACGGTTCTTTGGGTGAGCGTAATGCCGTATCGGCCGGTTCTATCGAACATAAAATGGGGATTAAAGGCTCTGCAACCTGTGTAATGAACTTTGACGGCGCCAAAGGCTATCTGGTGGGTAATGAAAATGAAGGTCTGGCCGGCATGTTCGTAATGATGAATTATGAACGTCTGTCGATGGGCATTCAGGGAATTGGTGCTGCGGAGTTTGCCTATCAGAATGCCGCCCAATATGCGACCGACCGTTTACAGGGACGTGCCTCAACAGGTGCAAAATCACCTGAAAAACCGGCAGACTCAATTCTGGTTCATGGTGATGTGCGCCGTATGCTATTGAATGTCCGTGCTAATAATGAAGCTTCACGTGCATTTGCGGTATATGTAGGGCAACAGCTCGACATTACTAAATATTCTAATGATCCGGAAGCAATACGCAAAGCCACAGACCGTGTCGCGCTACTTACCCCAATTGCCAAAGCCTATCTGACCGATAAAGCACTGGATTCTGCACTGGAAGCGCAAATGTGCTTCGGTGGTCATGGTTATATCCGTGAATGGGGAATGGAGCAATGTATTCGCGACCTGCGTATTGCACAGATTTATGAAGGCACCAACGGGGTCCAGGCAATTGACCTGATTGGCCGTAAGACGACCAAATGCAAAGGGGCGTATTTAGCTGAATATCTAAGTGAAATTCGTGAATTTGCCCAAGGCTTGGATGACAGTCTAACGATTAAAGCGGTGACTCTGGATGTGTGTCAAAAACTGGAAGATATTACCGCCTATATCATTACCCAGTCTCAGACTGATTCTGATTTCTCCAATGCCGTTGCAGTAGACTATCTGCATGCCGTGGGACTGCTCAGTTTTGTGTATATGTATGCACGTATCAGTCAGGCAGCCAGCTTAAAAGCGGAAAGTTTCTATCAGCATAAACTGGTTCTGGCCGACTATTATCTTGCCAAAGTTCTGCCGGATCTAGATGCACGTTTGCAACGCATTCAGGCAGGTGCCGATCTGGTCATGCAGTTGCCAGAAGATTATTTTACTGCTCAGGCCTAATGATTAAAAAAGATCAAAAAACTGGTCACCAGAGATACATTGCAGTCTATATAAACTGCAATGTCTGATTACTGAAAAAGAATAGAAGGATGAATATCATGATCGTAATCGTAGAAGCTGTACGTACCGCCATGGGCGGTTTCCAAGGTTCACTCTCTAGCTATACAGCACCAGATTTGGGGGCGGCTGCAATTAAAGAAGTGGTGGCACGTTCGGGTTTACAGCCCAATGAAATTGATGAAGTCATCATGGGCTGTGTACTGCCAGCAGGGCTTAAACAGGGACCGGCACGTCAGGCGATGCGTCAGGCAGGCTTACCTGATGCTACGGGTGCAACCACCATCAATAAAATCTGCGGCTCAGGTATGAAAGCCGTGATGCAGGCCGCAGATGCAATCAAAGCGGGTTCGGCTGAAATTGTGGTAGCAGGTGGCATGGAGTCTATGTCAAATGCGCCCTATTTGATGGATAAGGCACGTGCCGGTTTTCGCATGGGGCATGGCAAAGTCACTGATCATATGTTTCAGGAAGGGCTGGAAGATGCTGAGACAGGCCTGTCAATGGGAATTCTGGCGCAGGACATGGCAGACAAAAAAGGCTATACCCGTGAACAGCAGGATCAATATGCGATTGCTTCACTAAACAAGGCGGTTGCAGCGATTGAGGGCGGGTTCTTTAAAGATGAAATCGTACCGGTGGTGGTCAGCAGCCGCAAAGGCGAGGTCACAGTTGATCAGGATGAACAGCCTTTAAATGCCAAGATAGACAAGATTCCAAGCTTGCGCCCGGCGTTCAAGAAAGACGGCACCATTACTGCGGCAAATGCCAGTTCAATTTCAGATGGTGCCTCTGCATTATTAGTAACTTCAAGCGAGATTGCAGCAGAGCGCGGCTTAACACCGCTTGCCAATATTGTGGCTTATGCCAGCCATTCACAACATCCAAGTGAATTTACCATTGCACCGGTTGGTGCCATTGAAAAAGTATTAAAGCAAACCGGTTGGAATGCCAAAGAAGTCGATCTGTGGGAAATTAATGAAGCATTTGCCATGGTGACGATGGCTGCAATAGATGCCTTTGATCTGGATACAGCCAAAGTCAACATCAATGGCGGTGCCTGCGCTTTAGGTCATCCACTCGGTTCTTCAGGCTCGCGTATTATTGTGACCTTGATTCATGCCTTAAAACGTACCGGCGGCAAGAAGGGCATTGCCGCACTCTGTATCGGCGGCGGTGAAGCAACTGCGATTGCAGTAGAACTGGTTTAAGTCCGTCCAGAACTCAATGCTCGAATGAGCAAAATTAACTATTGATTCAAAGAGTTATGCTTCTGGTTCGCCAGAAGCAACCATTTGTTTATTTTATATTTTTTGAGATTTCTTATGAACGGTTTAGAGCGCATTCGTTTGCTCCCATTACAAGATAAAGTGGTATCTGTAGAACAAGCACTACAACTCATTCAAGAGGGCGATGTCATTGGTTTAAGCGGTTTTGGTGGAGCAGGTGAGGCGAAAACTGTGCCTTTGGCATTGGCTGAGTATGCACGGAAGCATCCAATCCATATTACCTTGGCGACAGGTGCAAGTCTGGGGAACCAGATTGATGGCAAACTTAATGAAGCACACGTTATAACCCGCCGTTATCCTTATCAGGCCGATCCTTCTTTACGTAAAGCGATTAATGCGGGCGAAGTCATGTATGTCGACCAGCATCTCTCTGAGCTGGCCGACAATATCCGTCATAAAAACCTGCCCGCAATTAATGTAGCTATCATTGCAGCCACCGCCATTACCGAAGATGGTCAGATTATTCCAACAGGCTCTTGCGGAAATTCTGCAAATTTCATCGAAATGGCAGACCGGGTCATCATTGAAATTGACATGACGATCAACCCTGTGCTTGAAGGGGTTCACGATATTTATTTGCCACAAGCTCGTCCAAACCGCGGGCCAATTCCGCTGATACAAGCCAGTGACAAGATTGGAACGATCGGGATTCATGTGGCGCCTGAAAAAATTGCTGCGATTGTGATGAACGAGATTCCAGATACTTCCTTTGGTATGGACCAACCAGATGAAGAAACGCTGGCAATTGCAAGTCACCTGATTGATTTTTTTGAGCAGGAGGTCGCAGCAGGGCGTTTACCGGAAAATCTGGGGCCACTGCAATCAGGTGTAGGCTCAGTGGCCAATGCGGTATTTGCCGGCTTTGAACACTCCAGTTTTAATAACTTGGAAATGTATTCTGAAGTTTTGCAGGACTGCACTTTTCAGCTTATCGACTCCGGCAAGATGACCTTTGCTTCTGGCTGTTCCATGACCCTGAGCGATGACTGGGCCGCACGGGTGATGAAGAATTTTGATCAGTATAAAGATAAAATTGTCTTGCGCCCGCAGGAAATTTCCAATAATCCCGAACTGATTCGCCGCCTCGGTATTATTGCGATTAATACGGCACTGGAGTTTGATATTTACGGAAATGTGAACTCCACTCATGTCGCAGGGACCAAGATGATGAATGGTATTGGTGGCTCGGGAGATTTTACCCGCCATGCGCATCTTGCCATCTTTGTGACCAAATCCTATGCCAAAGGTGGGGCAATTTCTTCAGTAGTTCCTCTGGTGAGCCACATTGACCATACCGACCATGACGTAGATATTTTGGTGACTGAGCAAGGTTTGGCAGATCTGCGCGGTCTGGCGCCGCGTGAACGTGCCCGCAAGATTATTGATATCTGTGCTCATCCGGATTATCGCGAAAGTTTGAATGATTATTTTGAGCGTGCTTGTGCACGTGGTGGCCATACACCGCACTTATTAAATGAAGCCTTGTCCTGGCATGCTCAATTTGAAGAAACCGGTTCCATGAAAATCGCTTAAGACTCTTAATTGCATTGATTGTAAAATAAAGCCCGTCTAAGACGGGCTTTATTCAGTTTTTGTCGTTTCAACATTCTTTGAACTATTTAAAAACTTTTTCCAGTACATGGCGGTGAATGAAACGCAGTTTATCTTTGACGCTTTCTGAGAGCTTGAAAGGATAGGCATCTTCTAGCCCCATACTGCGGTTCAACGCATTCAGATTGAAAGTCAGCGTAATCCAGTTTTCTAAAATATGTTCAAAATCCTGTCCGCCAATCGGGCATTCCTTAAAATTCATACTGGCCAGGTCCCGATTATTTCCTTGCACACGCAGGCCCGCATAATAGGCAGTTTCGAGAGTTTCCATCATGTGCAGATAATGCGCCCAGGTTTCGGCCCAGTCTTCCCACGGGTGAGCCGACGCATAGCTGCTGATATAGTTTTCCTGCCAGTTGATGGGTGCGCCTTTGTTATAGTGACGTTCCAGAGATTGACTATAATCTTGCTGTTCATTACCAAAATACTGGCGAAACTCATCCAGCAGTTCAGGATGTAAATGCTGCATGACATTAAAATAGTAATGACCGCTTTCATGGCGAAAGTGCCCCAATAAAGTCCGGTAATTTTCACCCATATTTACCCGTGTTGTTTCTCGATAAACCACATCTGCCTCAATGGCATTCAGGGTAATGACGCCATTGGAGTGTCCTGTCAGCACTGGTTTATCTTCTTCGGGCAGAATAAAATCAAAGCGTATCCCAAAGGGATCATTCTCTGAATATTTCGGACGCGGCATCATATTCATGCCCAGGGCCAGATATAGAAAACGGCGCTTGGCTTCTTCCAGACGGAACCAGTAAATCAGGTTTTCTGTATTCTCCAGATTGGGAATTACATGGGTCAGCTGGCAGGATTCACAGAAATCTTCTTCATCGCTGCTAGGAATCATCCAGTTACAAACCTGATAGTGAGTATAATTATGACAGGGCTTGTAACTGGTATGCCGATACTGCTTGGCCACCGGAATCCATTCCGTCGGGCTTTGTTTCTTGAATGTACACAGCTCTTTTTCAGAAGCGACATAACCGATAGGAAGCAGGCAATGATCACATACTGATTTATAAAAAAAGATCTGCCGATGGCAAATTGCACATTCAAAATATTTCATTTCTGCTCCCTTGCAGTTTTATCTTCTTTACTTACCTCTTTATAAAATAGAGAGGTGATTCCATAAAATAAACTGCATCACGGCATATGTGTTTTAATAAGAATAATAAAAACTTCAGCAAAAACCTGATACTTATAATTTGTAAAGACAAGCATAAAAGCTATATCAGGCATACTTTCTAATTTTTTTTAATTTAAAAATCAAAAGAATAGGCAGGTGATAAAATTAATTTTACGGTTTTAAATTTAGGCAGCCTCTAAGTTATTACCCAATTCGATTGAAAGTGAATGCTTTATTTCGATGCACAAAGATTATTCTGCCGGGTTTGAGCTTCAACTTCTTAGAGTTCAATAAAGCAGCTATTAAAGAGTAAGGTTTTATTGATCGCCCATTTATCCATACTTTATTTTTCTTCGGCAATTCAGACTTCAACTTAGACGCTTATGTGTCGCTGATATTTGCGTATTGATAAATTTAAATTATTTTTTAAGCCACAAAATTAAACTTTCAGCTATTAGATCTCATCCCATTTTTAATTAGTCATACGATGGGCTAAGGCATAGAATTAATTTACTTTTGTGGTCGTGGCATAGGGCAATGAGCTGGATTTTCTTTACTTTAATGGCGGCATTTATGCAAGCCTGGCGTAATGCCTTCCAAAAACAGTTAAGTACAACGGTAGATGTTTGGGGAGTTACCCTTGCGCGCTTTATCTTTGGATTGCCATTTGCCGCGCTTTATCTCAGTAGTTTGTATGATCTGAAACCGGCTGAAAATATCGTGCATTTTAGCCCAAAATTCTGGATCTATATTGTGATTGCCGGCTCAAGTCAGATTTTAGCGACTGCGCTGATGGTGCAGCTCTTTAAGCAGAAAAATTACGCCATTGGCGTAGGACTCGCTAAAAGTGAAGCCATACTGGCTGCCATGATTGGGGTTGCCTTTTTATCCGACCAGTTGTCTGTTTTGGCCTGGACAGGCGTGGCGCTGGGTGCTTATGCCGTTTTTCTCTTGAGTAAAGGTCGGGAGGTGACTGGATTTTCTCCCAAAACTCTGGTTATTGGAATCGGAAGTGGTTTAAGTTTTGCAATTACCTCACTTCTGGTACGCGAAGCCAGTCTGGAGCTGAATACCTTGCCGGCTTTACATCGGGCGGCCTGGGTCTTGATGATGGTCATCAGCTTTCAGTGCCTGAGCATGCTGATGTATCTGAGCATTTTTAGTCGCCAGACTTTAGTAGAAATGTGGCAGCGTCTGGGGTTGGTCTTTAAAGTTAGTATCTGCAGTTTTATGGCATCACTTGGCTGGTTTACTGCCATGAGCATGATGAGCGTACCGGTAGTCAAAACCTTGGGACAAATCGAGATTTTGTTTAGTATGCTGATTTCTGCTTATTTCTTTAAAGAAAAACTGGCCCGTACTGAACATTGGGGATTGGTTCTGGTGGTGATGGCGGCGGTTTTAGTGATATGGGCCTAGAGTCTATATAAAAAAAGCCACTGCTCAGCAGTGGCTTTTCCTTGATCCAACAATGCGTTTAAGCAGCAAGAAATGCCTGAACCGCCTGATTAAAGGCTTCAGCTTGCTCTACACTGGAAATATGTGAGGCATTGATTTCACAGAGCTGGCTATTGACGATACTGTGTTGCATGGCCTGAGCGTCTGCCACTGTGGTAACCGGATCTTGCTGACCTGCCACAATCAGTACCGGCACCGAAACTGATTTGATTTGCTCACGTAAATCCGCTTTAGCCAAAGCTTCACAGCAGCTTGCATAACCTTCCGGGCTGCCAGCTCCAAGGTCGTTTGAAAGTTCTGCCACAATTGCTGCGTTGCTTTGGATAAAGGGTTCGGTAAACCAGCGTGATGCGGCAGTGGATGCGATCGGTGCCAGACCTTGTGCACGAACCAAGGCCGCACGTTCCAGCCAGGCTTGCTCCTGACCGATCTTCGCGGCTGTATTGGCCACAATCACGTGATTAAAACGTTCAGGGTGATTAATTGCCAACCATTGCCCGGTTAGCCCACCCATGGAAATACCGCAAAAATCGGCTTTCTGGATATTCAGATGATTCAGTAAATGGATGACGTCTTGACCTAATTGATCAAGTTGATAGGGGCCTTGTGGTGCTGTTGAGCCTCCATGACCGCGAGTGTCATAACACACCACAAAATAATCTTTTTGAAAAAATTCAATTTGTGGCTGCCACATACTGAATTTAGTACCCAACGAATTGGAAAAAACCAGCGCAGGCTTGGTGGCATCGCCAAAAGTCTGATAATTGATCTGTGCATCATTTGATGTAAATGTTGGCATGAAATATTCCTTTTTAGGTCCTAAACCCTCTTGTTTTATCAAAGGGAGCTGAGGAAGAATTCTTTATTTAAACACGCTCAATAATTAAAGCGATACCTTGACCCACCCCAATACACATGGCGCAGAGGGCATATTGTCCACCGCTCTGTTCCAGCTGATTTAAGGCCGTAGTAACCAGACGCGCACCGGATGCACCGAGTGGATGACCCAAGGCAATCGCACCACCATTCGGGTTAACTTTCTCCGAGCCATCTGCAAGGCCCAGGTCACGGGTGCAGGCCAGAGCCTGAGCTGCAAAAGCTTCGTTTAACTCAATCACATCCATCTGCTCTAGAGTCAGACCGGTTTGAGTGAGCAGCTTTTTGATCGCAGGTGCAGGACCAAACCCCATGATGCGCGGTTCAACCCCTACGACGGTTGAGCCAATAATTTTGGCCCGTGCTTTTAAGCCGTGTTGTGCCATTGCTTCATCCGAGGCAATTAACAGTGCAGCCGCACCATCATTAATCCCTGAGGCATTACCGGCGGTGATGGTTCCGTCTGCTTTGACCACAGGTTTCAGTTTGGCCAACGCCTCTGCCGTGGTTGAAGCACGTGGGTGTTCATCCTGATTCACGACAACCGGATCGCCTTTACGCTGTGGAATGACCACCGGAATAATTTCATGAGTAAAGAAGCCTTTGGCTTGTGCTGCCGCTGTGCGCTGCTGACTGGTCAGGGCAAAACGGTCCTGATCTTCACGGTTAATGTTGAACTGTTGCGCGACGTTTTCCGCCGTTTGCGGCATGGTTTCAACACCATATAATGCTTTGAGTTTTGGATTGATAAAACGCCAGCCCATGGTGGTATCTTCAATGTTCTGGCTACGGCCATAGGCGGTTTCAGATTTGCCCATTACAAAGGGCGCGCGCGACATAGATTCTACCCCACCAGCAACTATCAGGTTGGCTTCACCGGCTTTAATTGCACGTGCTGCCAGGGCGACTGCATCCAGCGACGAGCCACACAGACGGTTGACAGTGGTGGCAGGGACTTGATAAGGCAAACCGGCCAGCAAGGCTGACATACGGCCCACGTTACGGTTATCTTCACCCGCCTGGTTGGCGCAGCCATAGATGACATCATCTACCTGTTCCCAGTTGACGGATGGATTACGTTCCATGAGGGCTTTGATCGGTAATGCGCCCAAGTCATCTGCACGAACAGGCGCGAGACCACCAGCATAACGGCCAAATGGGGTACGAATGGCATCGATAATATATGCGTTTTTCATATCTAATCTCTTCTTTATAAAGTTCCCTCTACTTTATTGGAGAGGGTTAGGGAGAGGTTTGTTAAATTTTCCCTCATCCTAGCCTTCTCCCAGAGGGAGAAGGAACCTCAGGTATCTTTTAGAATGGGGTTTGAATTTGCTAAAGTTCTTAACCCTGAGTCGCATCAATCAGCGTTGCACCCGTCATCGACTGTAATTCTGCAAATGACAAACCTTCTACTTTTTCGACCACTTTCATGCCATCCGCAGTTATATCAATGATGCAGAGGTCAGTATAAATGCGGTCTACACATTTCAGACCGGTTGCCGGATAGCTCAGCTCAGCCACAATCTTAGCTTCCCCATTTTTGGTGACATGATCAGTAGTGATAAAGACTTTTTTGGCGCCCACAGCCAAATCCATTGCACCGCCAACGGCTGGAATCGCATCGGGTGCGCCGGTATGCCAGTTGGCCAAATCTCCATTTTCAGCCACTTGGAAAGCTCCAAGTACCGCAATATCCAGATGACCGCCCCGCATCATGGCGAATGAATCACCGTGATGGAAAAAGCTGCCTCCGGTGAGCATGGTGACGTATTCTTTACCGGCATTAATCAGCTCCGGATCACGGTCTTTTTCCGCAGGAGGCGGGCCGAACGCCAGCAAGCCATTTTCCGAATGCAGAAAGACGTCTTTATCGTCAGGCAGGTAGCTGGCAATTTTAGTCGGCAGGCCAATGCCCAGATTGACATAGGCGCCATCTGGAATGTCTTGTGCCACACGCTCAGCAATCTGGTCACGGGTCAGTTTGATATAGCTCATGAATCTTCTCTCCTTAGCTGCAATTACTGTGCAGGCTGAACCTGAACCACGTGTTGAACAAAAATCCCCGGAGTAATAATGTGCTCCGGGTCCAGGGCACCGAGTTCAACCACTTCAGAAACCTGGGCGATGGTGACATTGGCTGCCATCGCCATGATCGGGCCAAAGTTACGGGCAGATTTACGGTACACCAGATTGCCCCAGCGATCGCCTTGAGACGCTTTGATCAGGGCAAAATCTGCCTTGATCGGATTTTCCAGTACATAGTCTTTGCCTTCATAGTTGAGGGTCGGTTTGCCTTCAGCCAGCAAAGTACCGAAACCAGTTGGTGTATAGATTGGGCCTAGGCCCATGCCAGCCGCCTGAATACGGCAAGCCAGATTACCCTGCGGTACCAGTTCCAGTTCAATCTTTCCGGCACGGTACAGCTCATCAAAGACCCAGGAGTCGGATTGACGCGGGAAAGAACAGATAATTTTACGAACAGCACCAGATTTGAGCAGCTTAGCCAAACCATAATCACCATTTCCGGCATTGTTATTGACAATAATCAGGTCCTTGATGCCCAATTCGATCAGACCATCAATCAGTTCAGCAGGCTGACCTGCTGTACCAAAGCCACCGATCATGACGGTTGAGCCATCCTTAATTTGTGCAAGTGCTTCGGTTAAAGCAGATGATTTATCAATCATAATATTTCCTAATTCAACAAATGGTCATTAACGCTGGGTTTGAGTGCCCGTCACAGCAACAGTCTGGCCAGTGCGTTTGGTTAAAATCACATGTGCCACAATACCGATACAAATGCCCCAGAAGACGGAACTGAGCCCTAAAAAACTCATGCCTGATGCGGTGGCCATAAAGGTAATTAATGCCGAATCACGTTGTGATTCATTGTGCATTGCTGTGGAAATATTAGTGGCAATCGCGCCAAGTAGGGCCAGTCCTGCAAGAGCCGCAACCAGTTCTTTGGGCAAGATGCTGAACAGCATGACAATACTGCCCGCAAACAAACCGCCTAAAATGTAAAAAATGCCGTTGGCAATACCGGCGATATAACGTTTTTCCTTGAGTTCGTGGGCATCTTTACCGGTACACAGCGCGGCGGTAATTGCAGCGAGTACAATCGTAATCCCGCCCACAATCGCCACGCCTACAGAAACAATACTGGCCAGACTCAGGATAGGTTTGGCCGGCATGTCATATCCACTGAGCTTTAAAATGGCCATACCCGGTAAAAACTGTCCTGTCAGACTGACAATGGTCAAAGGCAGGGCCAGGTTTAAAGTGGATGACCAGGTCCATTGCGGCATGATCAGCTCCGGAATAGCCAATGAAAAATTCATGGCAACCGGATTGATCTTCCCAAAGATAAAACTGAGGCTAATGCCTGCAATCAGAACCCAAATAATGGCATAGCGGGGAGAAAAGCGTTTGGCCAGTAAAAAGCACAGCAGCATGCCAAAGACCACATAAGGCATGCTGTCGGTTGCTTTAAATAATCCGATCCCGAATTGAAAGAGAATACCGGCCATCATGCCGGCAGCCAGTCCTTGAGGAATGGCTTTTAAAAGCCGGTCAAATGATCCGGTGACCCCAATGATAAAAATAATGATGGCTGAGCTAATATAAGCCGCCACCATTTCATTGAGAGTAATCCCTGGAAACAGGGCAACCAGTAAAGCTGTACCCGGGGCGGACCAGGCGGTAATCACCGGGACTTTAAATTTGATGGATAAAACAATACCGGTGATGGCTGCCCCAATTGAACTGCCCCAGATCCATGAGGCCATCATGCTGGATGAAACGTCAGCCTGTTGGGCGGCCTGAAAGAAGATAATCATGGGGCCGGCATAGGAAATCAGCACTGCTAAAAATCCTGCAACAGTGGCTGAAATAGACCAGTCATTTTTTAATGTTTTAACTAGGGTTCCCATTGCGATTTGCCTCCTTGCATTCAATGATCCCGTAAACGTTCAGATAGTCTGGTTAACCCAAATCGCCACCGCCTACAGGCACAACCGTTCCAGTAATATATGAAGCATCATCAGAGGCCAGGAATAAAATGGCATTGACCTGCTCCAGAATCGTTCCATAACGACCCATAAAAGTGCGGTCAATCGTCTGGTCGACCACTTCTTGCATCCAGGATTTTTCCTCCTCTGATAACGGTTTAGTGTTACGAGGGATTTTGCGTGGTGGTGCTTCAGTTCCGCCGGTTGCAACGGCATTCACACGAATACCATCTTTGGAATGGCAAAATGCCAGTGATCGGGTTAGTGCATTGACTCCACCTTTGGAGGCCGAGTAAGGAATACGATTGATACCGCAGGTTGCAATGGAAGAGACATTCACAATCACGCCCTCCTTATTTTTCAGCATCTCAGGTAATACTGCATGGCAGCACCATAGCGTCGGAAATAATGAGCGGCTGACTTCTTTTTCAATTTCTTCAGGTGAGAACTCAACGAAGGGCTTCATCCAGATGGCACCCCCCACATTGTTAATGAGCACATCTACACGGCCATAGACTTCGATGGCCTTGGCCACCACGGCCTGAGCGCCGGCATAGGTTTCCAGATCGGCTTTGACAACAATGGCATCACCCTGAAAAGCTTCAATTTCAGCCAGTGTTTCTTCAACATAATCGGAAAAATCAGCCAAGACTACTTGTGCACCTTCGCGGGCTGCTTGCAAAGCCACCCCATGACCAATACCCTGGGCGGCGCCTGTGACAATCACAACTCTTTTTAAAAATCTTTGACGTGCTGACATGGAAAACTTCCTTTTATTAATTCGCAGAAAATTTTTCAAACAGGAAATTCGCAGGCTTTATGCCTTCTGTGTCTAGCCAGCTTCTGACCGCTTCAACCATAGGCACCGGCCCACATAAATAAATATCGACATCGCCGTCATTCAACCATTCATTTTCGATATGACCCGTGACATAGCCTTTACGTTCATGTACCGATTCCGGACTTGCAACCACTGTGCGATATTCAAACCAAGGGCATTTTTCTTGCAGTTCATTTAACTTTTCAAGAGCCACCAAGTCAAAATCATTGGTCACCCCAAAGACCAGACGGACAGGTTGTTCTGAGCCTTTTTCTTCCAATACTTGCAGCATCGACAGGAATGGAGCGATCCCGGTACCACCAGCCAACATCAATACTGGACGGGTCACAGGGCGTAAGTAAAAACTACCGAATGGACCGGCAAAGCTGATTTTATCGCCCGCGGTGGCATTCTTACTCAAGAATTCACTCATTTTGCCATTGGGTACGTTGCGCACCACAAAGCCGGTTAAACGGTTACCCGGTTTAGAGCTGAATGAATAAGAGCGGGTTTCTGTTGTACCTGGAATCGTTACATTGACATATTGACCTGCCAGAAAATGAATGTCCGGTTGACCTTCATCGAGCTGAACATCAAAGGTAATGGTAGATTCCGACAGGTTGTCTACACGTGCCAGGGTGCCCTGAAAAGCATGGATGGTAGTTTTACAGACTTCTGAAGACGCCTGAATCTGGAAGACTGCATCTGAAGTCGGCTTGCATTGGCAGGCCAGAATATAACCCTGTTCAGCTTCTTCCGGCGTTAATGCATCTTCAATATAAGTTTCTTCCGGCATGTCATACGCACCTGATTCACAAAAGGCACGGCATGTTCCGCATGCTCCGTCACGGCAGTCCAAAGGAATATTAATCTTTTGACGGTAAGCTGCATCCGACAAGGTTTCACCTTGGGCAACGCTAATAAAGCGTGTCACGCCATCTTCAAATTGAAGTGCAATATTGTGGTTTGACATGGCTGAATATCCTATATAAATCTTTGAAACTAAACCTTTCAGCCAATTTTCCATCTGGCTGAAAGGTGATACCTGGCTGTGCAGACAGTCTTACAGGTGATAAATGTCGACGACCTGGTTGATGTAGTCGTTTTTCAGTACCACGTATTTGCTTAAAATTTTCGGTTGTTCACCCGAAAAATCGATCACATAACGTGACATGCCGAAGTAGCTATAATTGGTCTTGTAGCGGAAGCTCAAGGTATTCCAGTTAAAACGTACAGTGACCTTGTCACCGTCGCGTTCCACAACTTCAATATTGTTGATGTTATGGCTGGTCCGGGTGTCCGGTATGGTGGCCGATGAACGTTCTGTCTTGATACGGAAGACTCGGTCTTCCAGACCTTGACGGTCCGGATAGTAGATCAAGGAAATTTCAGACTGTGGATCTACAGTCAAGCTGTCATCGTCATCCCATGCCGGCATCCAAAAAGATGCAGTAGGTGCATAACAGTTCAGCCAGTCATCCCATTGCTTGTCATCTAAAAAGCGAGCTTCCTGATAAAGAAACTGGGCAATATTTTCTAAACTGATGTCGCTCATACGGTTTCTCCTTCAGTCTGTGCTGCCAGTTCTTTTTCAGCTGCAATGCCTTTTTTCATCAACTCTAGCCAGTACTGGTGCTGGGCCAGATACAGACCTTCATCTTCAGTCTTGATTCCGGACAGTTTTGGTTTTAAGCCAATTTCATTGGCTGCATCATCTGGGCCTTGAATCCAGTGTTTGGAACCACGGCACATGTCGTTCCATTCCAGCGCGATACCGGCATAACCCGCCTGACAGGCGCGGAATTCTTCCAGGTCATCTGGAGTCGCCATGCCGGATGCGTTAAAGAAGTCTTCATATTGACGGATACGGCGAGTACGGGCTTCCGGCGCTTCGCCGATAGGGCCGATACAGTAAATGGTGACTTCGGTCTTATTGACAGAGATCGGGCGCAATACACGAATTTGTGAGCCAAACTGGTCCATGAAATAAACGTTCGGATAAATACACAGGTTACGTGAACGCTCGATCATCCATTTCGCCATCGCTTCACCGTATTTCTCGGTATATTCATCCTGCTTGGCAAAGTTTGGACGGTCTTCCGGGTTGGCCCATTGTGTCCACAGCAGCATATGGCCATGTTCAAAGCCATAACAACCGCCGCCTTGTTTGCCCCATGCACCGGCGCTCATGGCACGAATGTTATCACCGGCTTCTTTTTCTTTACGCTGCTGGGTAGTGGCCGCATAGTTCCAGTGCACTGCAGATACATGATAACCATCCGCACCATTTTCAGCAGTCAGCTTCCAGTTACCGTCATAGGTATACGTTGAAGAGCCGCGTAAAACCTCTAAACCTTGATCTGACTGGTCTACAATCATGTCAATAATTTTGGTGGTTTCACCCAAGAATTCTTCCAGACTTGGCACATCCGGGTTTAAGCTGCCAAACAGAAAGCCTTTGTAACTTTCAAAACGGGCTACTTTTTTCAGGTCATGTGAGCCGTCCTGGTTGAAGCAGTCTGAATAGCCGGCATCTGTCGGATCTTTTACTTTTAAAAGTTTGCCAGAGTTGTTAAATGTCCAGCCGTGGAAAGGGCAGGTATAAGTTGCCTTGTTGCCTTTTTTATGACGACACAGCTGTGCACCACGGTGTGAACAGGCATTAATCATGGCATTCAGCTCACCCTGGCGGTTACGCGCAATAATAATCGGCTGACGGCCAATATAGGTGGTGTAATAGTCATTGTTGTTTGGAATCTGGCTTTCATGTGCCAGATAGACCCAGTTGCCTTCAAAGATGTATTTCATCTCCAGGTCAAACATGGCTTGGTCTGTAAAGACCGAACGGTGGAGTTTAAATTCACCGGATTCAAAATCATCGACCAGTAATTCATCAATACGGTCTAAATGGCTGGTGTTAATTACAGGAATACGAGGCATGTCCAGTCTCCGACTTTCCAAACAGGGTAAGTCATCGGGATGTCGTTCTTAGACTCTCATCCCGATTCCATAGGGAATTATGCGCTTGCGCGGCGACGTTCAACTTCAGTGCTAGGCGCAGCAGCTTGATCTTTCACAAGTTCAATATTGAATTGAATGTGTTTGAAAGGGCCGTTTAAACCACGACGTGCGATTTCAGCTTCATCGGTAACATCAACTGCTGTAGCGACCAGGCCATCACGCGTTGCAAAGGCAAAGTCATCCCACAGGTATTGATCACCTTCGATGTTGAACTGCGTGGTTAACTTGCGATAACCCGGTGCAGATACAAAATAATGCACGTGTGAAGGGCGGTTACCGTGACGGCCTAATTTGTTCAGTACAAACTGGGTCGTACCTTCTGGGGGACAGCCATAACCGACCGGCATGGTGGTAAGTGCCACATATTTACCATCCTGATCCGTGAAAATAGAACGGCGCAGGTTAAAGTCAGATTGTGACTTATCAAAGAAAGAGTAATTGCCTAGGCTGTTGGCATGCCAGATTTCAACTTTGGCACCTTCAATCAGGTTGCCTTGTGTGTCGGTGACCGTACCTTCAATGATCAGCGTTGGAATTTTCCCTTCCTCAGAGCCATCATCCATGCGGGCAAAACCAACAGATTCCGGTGCACCTGCCACATATAAAGGACCTTCGATGGTACGTGGCGTCCCCCCTGTAATGCCTGCTTTTGCATCTGCAGCATCAGCACGAAGATCTAAATAATGTTCCAGCCCCAATCCTGCAGCCAGTAAGCCTAATTCATTGGCTTGTCCTGCATCGGTAAAATACTCAAGACCTTTCCAGAGTTCTGACTGAGAAATGTCCAGATCTTCAATTGCCTGGAAAAGGTCCCCCAATAAACGCACAACAATTTGCTGTACACGCTCATCTACTGGACCTGTCGCTGTATCGACATTCATTTTCTTTACTAGCGCATCAATTTCTTGGCGGTTCATACTAGTGCTCCTTAAGTATGTTTTTTATATTTGGGTGGCCCATGTTTTTAGCTTGCGTTCGGCTGGCTAAATCTTGCTGGCCACAATCCTTGTGGGGTCGCTCTCTATTGTGTGGATTAGAGGCAAAATCCGGTGATTCCCGTGTTAAAAGGTCTGCTCAGCGGTCATCATCACGAACCGAAGACGGATGACGGTTCAAGGGCATCACTTCAATCTTCATATAGGGATAAAGGGGCAAACCTTGTAACAGGTTGTGCAGCTCTTCATTGCTCTCTACATCAAAAATACTGATATTTGAATATTGGCCACTAATACGCCAGATATGACGCCATTTCCCTTGACGCTGTAAGTCCTGAGAATAGGCTTTTTCTACCGCTTTAATTTCATTGGCCTGTTCCACTGGCATATCTTGTGGAATATTCACGTCCATCCGTACATGGAAAAGCATGGGTTTCTCCTTGAATTATTGACGACGTAAGTTGTCAATCTTGTTGTCATCCAGCTCAATTCCCAGACCTGGGCCTTTGGGAAGCTGAAGTTCAAAGTTTTGATAATTGAGTGGGGTTTTTAAAATGTCTTCGGTCAGTAAGAGCGGGCCAAATAGCTCAGTTGCATAGGCCAGATTCTTAAAGGTAGAGAACACATGGGCAGAGGCAAGGGTTCCCACCGGACCTTCCAGCATGGTGCCGCCGTACAGGTCAATGCCTGCAAGCTGTGCAATGGTACCGACCTCACAACCTTCAATCAGACCACCCGACTGGGCGATCTTGACGGCAAAAACTGAAGCGCCATTCTGCGTGGCAATCTGATAGGCAGATTGCGGCCCCATCAGCGACTCATCTGCCATAATGGCGATGTCAAAACGGCGGGTCAGGCGTTGCATTGCCCCCAGATTATCAATTGCACAAGGCTGTTCGATCAGGTCTACGCCACCATCCTGAAGCAGCTGAATACCTTTAATGGCCTCCAGTTCGGACCAGGCACGGTTCACATCCACACGGACCGAGATGTCTTTGCCTAAGGCGCGTTTAATGGCCAGCACATGTTCAACATCTTCTTCAACCGGGCGTGAACCAATTTTTAGCTTGAAAATATTGTGGCGTTTTGCCGCAATCATTTTTTTTGCTTCTGTAATATCTTTTTCGGTATCGCCAGAAGCCAATACCCACAGTACCGGCACACTGTCGCGTAAACGGCCCCCTAAAACTTCTGAAAGCGGTAAGCCTAAACGCTGCGCCTGAATATCCAGCAGGGCAGTTTGAATGGCACATTTCGCAAAACGGTTGCCATTAATATTCTTTTTAATTGCTCGTAAGGTCTGAGCAACATTTAAACCGGATAGCGTTTTTAAAAGCGGGGTGAAATAAGTATCAATATTCACTTTGATACTTTCCGGACTTTCATCCCCATAACCCAATCCACCAATGGTCGTTGCTTCGCCCCAACCCACATAACCGTCTTCTGTGGTAATTTTGACAAGTACCAAAGTCTGGGTTTGCATGGTGGCCACCGCCATCTTATGTGGGCGGATGGTGGGAATTTCCAACAGCAAGGTTTCAACTGATTTATACATAATTACGGTTCACATTCTTGCTTTCATGCACTGACTTAATATACCTTAAAGGAATAGTTTCGATCAGTCGAAGATCGATTTGGCATTTTTTTATACTTTAAAGGTATTGGTTTGGGATGGAACTTAGACATTTACGCTACTTTGTTGCGGTAGTAGAAGAGCAAAGCTTTACCAAAGCGGCAGAGAAACTATTTATTGCTCAGCCACCTTTAAGCCGGCAAATCCAGAACTTAGAGCAAGAGCTTGATATTCAGCTATTTGAGCGCGGTAGCCGTCCACTCAAGACCACGGAAGCCGGCCAGTTTTTCTATCAGCATGCCGTTAAACTTTTGTCTAATGCAGAAGAAATCAAGTCCATGACGCGACGCATTGGCATTGCAGACCGCAGCATTACTATTGGTTTTGTCGGTTCTTTATTATTCGGTTTGCTATCACGAATTCTGTTTTTATTTAAACAGCAGCATCCTTATCTCAAGATTGAGATGATGGAAATGAATACCTATGAACAGATTCAGGCGCTGAAAGAAGGGCGCATTGATGTGGGATTCGGCCGGTTGAGAATTTCCGATCCTGCGGTTAAAAGAATGTTACTACGTGAAGAACGTCTGGTGATGGCAGCACATACCAGTCACCCCTTGGCACAGCAAGAAGGGGTGTATTTATCTGAACTGGTAGAGCAGCCTCTGTTTTTATATCCCAATAGCGGTAAAGCCAACTTTGCCAGCCAGACTCTGGGGATCTTCTCTGAATATGGATTAGAGCCTAAAAACATACGGACTGTACGTGAATTACAGCTTGCCCTGGGTTTTGTGGCAGCGGGGGAAGGGATATGCATTACACCAGAAAGTGCCAAGAATATTAAACTGGCTCATCTGAACTTTATACCCATACTCGACCATTTAGCCGTCAGTCCAGTATTTATGGCAATCCGCAATATGGATGAAAGTGAATATATCCGTCATCTATTCGATTCGGTTTATCAGGTCTATGACCTTGAGGCTATTTCCTATGACCGTTCAGTCTTTTGAAAATATGCAGCCTGAGTTCTTTATGATAAAGGATTGCAAATGAAACCTGTCTGCTCACAGAGACTTATGTTTTTCTTTTTTAAATATATTCTTTAATAAAATAAACCACTTGGATAACAGTAGACTTTATAGGTATGGAAGCATGCCTATTCAGTTTTGGACATTTTTTCCTATCTTCTGCATTGTGAGCCTCATTCATTGAACTTCACAGTTAGGAGGTGGAGATGTCTACGAATAAAGTGAATATAAATACACTCATCGATGAAGCGAAGTTTACGCCTTTTCACTGGGGAGTACTGATCTGGTGTTTGCTGATCATTATTTTTGATGGTTATGACTTGGTCATTTATGGGGTCGCATTACCACTTTTAATGCAGGAATGGGCATTGACCGCAGTGCAGGCAGGAATGCTGGCCAGTACCGCACTGTTCGGGATGATGTTTGGTGCCATGACTTTTGGAACCCTGTCAGATAAGCTCGGCCGTAAAAAGACCATTATGATCTGTGTGGCAATTTTTAGTGGTTTTACCTTTATGGGCGCTTTTGCCACCACACCGGTTGAATTTGGCATTTTACGTTTTATTGCAGGTCTCGGGATTGGTGGAGTCATGCCCAACGTAGTGGCATTGATGACAGAATACGCACCAAAACGTATCCGTAGCACGCTGGTTGCTTTAATGTTTAGTGGCTATGCCATTGGTGGTATGACATCAGCTCTGTTAGGTGCCTGGCTGGTTCCTCAGTTTGGCTGGAAAATCATGTTCTATCTTGCGGGTATTCCACTGCTGATTTTGCCAGTGTTATGGCGGTATCTGCCAGAATCCTTGATGTATCTGACCAACAAAAAGCAAACTGCTGAGGCACACAGTATTATTCAGAAAATCTCTCCAACCCAAGTGATTGGTCAAGATACTGAGTTTGTATTGAGTGAAGTACAAAAAGGCGATGAAGCCCCATTAAAAGCACTGTTCCAGCACGGTCGCAGTTTCAGTACCTTTATGTTCTGGCTGGCTTTTTTCATGTGTTTATTGATGGTTTATGCCCTAGGCAGCTGGTTGCCGAAACTCATGATTCAGGCAGGTTATTCGCTAGGCGCGAGTATGATCTTCCTGTTTGCCCTGAATATTGGGGGAATGATCGGTGCAATTGGCGGTGGCTATCTGGCTGACCGTTTCCATATCAAGACAGTACTGACCATTATGTTCCTCGGTGGTGCAACGGCCCTGATCCTGCTGGGTTATAACAGTCCACAATTTGTTTTATATACCTTGATTGCCGTGGCAGGTGCCGCCACCATCGGTGCACAAATCCTGCTTTATACTTTCGTCGCACAGTACTATCCGTCTACTGTGCGCTCTACAGGAATGGGCTGGGCATCGGGTATAGGCCGCATCGGTGCTATCGTTGGACCGGTTTTGACAGGTGCTTTATTGACCATGAACCTGCCTCACCAAATGAACTTCTTTGCAATTGCGATTCCTGGCCTAATCGCTGCGATGGCAATTTTCCTGGTCAATTTAAAATACTCCGTCGATGGTAAAAGCCTTGCAGCATCTGGGCTAGAAGCGGATTCAACATCGAAAAAAGCCAACCCATCATTTTGAAATAGTTGAAAAGTGTAATTTCCTCAATGATATAGATCGCCATCGCAAGCCTTGGCGGTCTATTGCTAGAATCCGATCGGACAATAAAAAAAGTGAGTTTAGGATGAACACAGCTGCATTATTTAACCAACCAACAATTACATTGAAACGTACAGTATTGATGAGCATGATCGCTGTGAGTCTAGGGGGCATCAGTCTATCGACCCAAGCGCAAACCACAGCGCAGGCAAACCAGCAGGAAATTGAGCAGCTACGCCAAGAAGTGCAAGCTTTACGTAGCATGATTGAACAGCAGAAAGCCCAAACTCAGCAGATTGCAACGGCAGTGCAAACACCTGTTGCACCCCTTTCTTCAGTACCCTCTAAAGCTGCAACAAGCCCGGTGATGAGAATTGCCAGCGGCGCCGAATTTAATCTTTACGGAAATATTCGTGCCGATGCTTCTTATCAGGTAGAAGGTGGTGCTAAGGATATGCCTTATAACCAGATTAATGCGGTACCACTTGAAGGTAATGGTGAAAATAGCGATCGTCTCAGATCGACTTTAGCTGCTACACGTTTAGGAATGGACTTTAAAGCACCTGTGGGTGCCGGGGACAATGCCCTTAGCGGTAAACTTGAAGTCGACTTCCTGGGTGGAGCGAACTTGGATAACCTGCGTATTCGGCATGCCTATATTAGCTATGCGAACTGGTTGATCGGTCAAACCTGGTCAAACTTTGCGCTCCCTGATTATATGCCGGAAACTGTAGATGCTTTGGCTTATGCAGGGGGGGCGGTAAAACGTACACCGCAGGTTCGCCATACTACGACGTTTAGCCCGGCTACCAATCTGGTTGTTGCAGTAGAAGATCCAAAAGACAGCTCTATTCAGCAACGTTTACCTGCTTTAACTGCACGTTTAAACCATAAACTGGCAGATAATTTTGCAGTAAGCGCACGTGCCATGGGCCATGAAAAGCGTATTAACGAGCAGGAAGAAACCGCATGGGGCGTGGGTCTGGGCGCAAAATATGATGTTATGCCAGGAACGACTGTAAAAGCGGATTATTACCATGTAAAAGGCGACAGCAGCTTTGTCTCTTATGCTAACCCGGGTGTCGTTGCAGCAGGTGGAAACCTTTATCAAAGCGAATTTGACTCAATTACTGTCGGCCTGACTCAGCAGTTTAATGACAAATTACGTGGCACTTTAGGTTATGGTTATATGACCTTCGATCAAGATGCTAATTATGTGCAGAGTGTTACAGATAAAACCAAAATCAATAAAGACCTCTGGCAGGCGTGGGCCAATGTCTTCTATAGTCCGACGAAGCCTCTAAGTTTTGGTCTGGAATATGTCTATGGTGAACGTGAAGCTGTAGCTTCAGCGTCAAATGGCAGTACCAAAGGTGAAGATAACCGAATTAATGCGGTTGCCGTTTACAACTTCTAAGCTACTTTTAAACTGAAGTTATTCAACTGATAAAAACGCGGATGGATTCATCCGCGTTTTTATTTTTCAAAATGATCTGTACTGCAGTGCTTTTTGGCTCTTGATAAAACTTTTTTATCCACTTCTTAATTTTTTAAAATGATACCGAAACTGCCTTAAAATTTTCATCATGAGAATATGAAATACATTTGATGCGTGCATTTGGAGGATAAGGGAGGCTCTATTAACGGGCTTATTCACTAGAAATATCGAGTTGTATCAGCATAGAATTAAATTGCCAGGTTTCGTTAAGGCTTAAGTGCTTCAATAAGCCTATACCATTCTGATTGTTACTACTGCTTTTTTTACCGGTTAAGCCCAAATTTGCATGAATCTAGACTGATATAACAGCTCTCTATGTGCAAAGCCAAACTCAAAGTACAAACTGTGTAGAAAGCTAGAAGACTCAGGAGATTAGATTTGTTTATTAGCTCTTTGAATGACTTTGATTGATTTGCTGTACGTCCCAGTCACTTCTATTAATTTGTCACAATTTGACAATCACACCTGAGCCATTCCCTGTTAAATTCAGTGGGCATGATGACCGGAACTGACTGATTTTTTTTCAGTCAGTCCTATACTGTCAGGCTAAGAAAACAAATAAAACATGGACTAATAAAAATGAAACGGGAGTGTGAAATGCTGGGAAATATGATGTTTCAGCCTTTATTGATCAGTAGCATGATTGAACATGCCGGGCGTTATCATGCCGACACTGAAGTGATTTCCAAAAATACCGATACCAGTATTACGATTACCAACTGGGGAGAGATTCGACAAAATTCAAAACGTTTTGCCAATGTTTTAATGCAGTTTGGCTTAGAACTGAGTGATCGTGTTGCAACAATTGCCTGGAACAACCACCGTCACCTAGAGTCTTGGTATGCCATTTCAGGAAGTGGTCTGGTCTGCCACACGATTAATCCGCGTTTGTTTCCAGAACAGCTGGTTTTTATTATTAATGATGCTGCGGACCGCGTTCTGCTCTTTGATAAAACCTTTGCCCCTTTGATCAAGGCCATTAAACCGCTATTAAAAACTGTGGAGCAATATATCTGTCTGGATGCCGAAGATCCGGCAATAACTGAAGCATTGCCAGAAGTCCAGTTTTATGACTCCCTTATTGCCCAGCAAAGTGCAGAATTCAGCTGGCCTGAGCTGGATGAAAATACTGCCAGTTCACTCTGTTATACCTCGGGAACCACGGGAAATCCGAAAGGCGTATTGTATAGCCATCGCTCTACCACCTTGCATAGTTATGCCATCAGCCTGCCTGATTCTTTAAATGTCTCTGCACGTGACATCATGCTACCGGTTGTGCCGATGTTCCATGTGAATGCTTGGGGAACGCCATATGCTGCTGCGATGGTGGGATGTACCTTAGTCTTGCCAGGACCTGGCCTAGATGGAGCGAGCCTGGTCAATATGATTGATACTTACAAAGTTTCCGTTGCACTCGGTGTGCCTACCATCTGGCAGGGGCTGATTGCCGCTGCCCAGCAATCTGGTTCAAAGCTGGAAGGCCTGAAACGCAATGTGGTGGGCGGTTCAGCATGTCCACCCGCCATGCTAAAAATCTTTAAAGAACAATTTGATTGTGAAACCATTCATGCTTGGGGAATGACCGAGACCAGTCCGCTCGGTAGCGCGAATCAGATTAAAACCAAACATCTTAATCTGTCAGATGAAGAATGCCTGAAAGTGCGTTTATCGCAAGGTCGTCCACCTTTTGGTGTAGATCTGCGCTTGACGGATGAAGAGAAAGGCACCCACGAAATTGCCCGGGATGGCAAAAACGTCGGGAATCTGCAAATTAAAGGTCACTGGATTATTGATCATTATTTTGGCAAGGAAGAATCTGCACTGACCACAGATGGCTGGTTCGATACCGGTGATATTGCCACTTTAAATGAAGATGGCTTTATGACTCTTTGTGACCGTGCGAAGGATTTAATCAAGTCGGGCGGGGAGTGGATTTCTTCAGTCGAACTGGAAAATATTGCCATGGGTCATCCGGAAGTTGCGATGGCTGCTGTGATTGCAGCACAACATCCGAAATGGGATGAGCGCCCGGTTCTGATTGTGGTGAAAAAATCTGAAAGCCGAATCAGTGAAACGGAACTTCTCGATTATTATGATGACAAGATTGCCAAATGGCAGATTCCGGACAAGGTTATTTTTGTAGATAGCATTCCACTGAGCGGAACTGGAAAAATGCTGAAAAAGGATTTACGTGAATCTTATGGTTCCATCCTGACGGAACAAGAACAAGTGCCAAGTTAAGAAGCAAAAAGACGCTAATCTTTCACGTTGAGGAAATATAAAAAACCAAAACCGGTCTGGATTCAGGCCGGTTTTTTTTATTGGTTTTTAAAACAAGCTTTATACAAGCAAGGTATTTATTGGACTTCAAACGAGCTAAATCAGCTTTTCTATGCAATATTGTCCTACAAAAAACCTCATCATGGATTCTCGGCCCATAATTTGTCCTGCATTGATATGGTTTGAAACTCAAAACTTTTTATCCTGAACCACATAATAAATAGACGATTGTATATTAATAAACACCTACGGATTAAGGGAATAAAAATGACAAATATAACCACCTACCGGCCGCATTGGGTACGTGAAGACTTTATTGACTTCATAGGTGAAAAAATACATCCGACCTGGGCACTAAAAAGAGTCAAAGCTGAGGTCATTAAGATCCAGGCAGTCAGTCCGGATTTTTTCAAGATTCAATTACGTCCAAACCGCAACTTTAAAGGACGACTGTTTCAAGCTGGCCAGCATATTGCGGTGACAGTAGCACTGGATGGGATTCACCATCAGCGTCATTATTCTATTGTGACAATTTTAACCAATGGTGATATTCTGATTGCAGTTCGACAGCAAGGCAAAGTATCACGTGCGCTGAGTCTGATGCAGCTGGGTGCGGTTATTGAGCTTTCTCAAGCTCAGGGTAATTTCACTTTGGGTGATTCTGACAGACCTTTGTTGTTTTTGGCCTCTGGCAGTGGCATTACCGCAATTTATTCACTTTTGCAAAAAGCCGTAGTGCAGTCACTCGAACCAATCGACCTGATTTATTTTACCCGTGACAATGCTTTTCATGCCGAGCTCAAAACGCTGGCTTTGATGCATCCCAACTTCGAATATCATCATTTTAATACCCTCGAACATGCACAGCATTTGAATCAGACTTTGCTACGAAAGCGAGTGCCTGATTTTGAAAAACGTGAAATCTATGCTTGTGGTTCAGACAGCATGATGAAAGCAGCACTTAGAATAGTAGCTAAATTTGACCTCCAGCCGCATTTTCATACTGAATACTTCCAGCTGATCACGGATAAAAAAGTAAAGGCACAGCCAGTACAGTTTTTAAGGTCTCAACAAGCGTTTCAGGCTGAGTCTAATTTGCTGGAAAGTGCAGAGCAGGCCGGGCTTAAGCCTGCACATGGGTGTCGTAGGGGCATTTGTAATACCTGCTCCTGCACCAAAGTGAGTGGTTCGGTACGCAACATATTAACCGGTGAACTTGATCACGCTCACAACACCCAGATTAAACTTTGTATTTCACAGGCGGTTAGTCCTGTGGTAATTAACTTATAACCACAATTAAACAAATAAATAAAAAGGTCTATTCATGAATCTATCGGTTAATTTTAACAAACACAGCAAATCCCAATTTCTCAGTCTTGAACAGGTTGAAGAATTTGGGGGCAAGATGGATGCAATCCGCCGTCAGGTCATGGATGACTTGGGTGAAAAAGACGCAGAGTATATTTATAAAATCCGGAATTTTATCCGTTATAGCGAAATTACTTCGCGCGGCATGTTGATGTTGGCTGGATGGTTGCCACCCGTGTGGCTATTAGGTACGGGTTTATTGGGTATTTCCAAAATTGTGGAGAATATGGAGCTGGGCCATAATGTCATGCATGGTCAGTTCGACTGGATGAACGATCCGAGCTTGAATGGTGCCAATTATGACTGGGATACCATTGCGACCGGAGATGACTGGAAGTATACCCATAATTATATGCATCATACGTATACCAATATCGTCGGGATGGATCATGATGTAGGTTATGGCCTGATTCGTGTCAGTGAATCCCAGAAATGGGAACCGCGCTTCCTGTTTAATATTCCAGTGGCAATGCAACTGATGGTCTTTTTTGAATGGTATGTGGGCGTGCAGCGTCTACATCTGGAAGAGGTGATTGTCTATAAAACCAAAACTTGGGCACAGGTGTGGGAAGAAGCTGCGCCCCTACGCCAGAAAATGCGCCGTCAAATCGTGAAAGATTATCTGTTTTTTCCGCTGATTGCGGGGCCGAATGCGCTTCCTGTTTTTACCGGAAATGCTGTCGCCAATATCATTCGTAACTTATGGGCCTCAGCGGTCATTTTTAATGGTCACTTTACGGAAGATGCAGAAACATTTGAATTTGAAATGGATAATATCGAGAAGGAAACCCGGGGTGAATGGTATTTACGCCAGATCCGGGGATCAAGTAATTTTAGCGGTGCTGCCTGGTTGCATATATTAAGTGGTAATTTGAGCCATCAAATTGAGCATCACTTATTCCCCGATATGCCTGCCAATCGCTATGCCGAAGTTGCCCCGAAAATTAAAGCGCTCTGTGCAGAATATGGGATTCATTATAATGAAGCCAGCTTTATCAAACAGTTTTCAACGGTTTGGATCGGTCTGGCAAAATGCTCGCTGCCTCAGGAATGGAATAAGCAGATGGTAGAAAAAATCCAGATTCTGAAATCAGGCTGGAATGATTTAAAGAATAAACTGATCAAATAATTTAGATACTTTTACTGCTTATCCCTCTGGATACTCCTCAATAGATTTGGATGGTTTATTGAGGATTTTTTTCATTAGAATTGGAGATTAAGACTAGGGCTATCTATTATAGTTTATCAATCATAGTTATCACGCCAAACTTAAAGTTCTCGTATGGGCAGAGAAGCCCTATCAAGTTCTGCGCCAAGATTCAGCATCTCGCTCTAATACCATCAATCGTGTAATTAATACTTTAGGTTGAAAGCTGACAGTTCAAAATACTTAAAATTAGTAAAAATGGCAGCTACACGCTCCGATTTTTTTGAATTCGCATAACAGCCACGATGTGCAATAGGCTAGCTAGTAGCCAAGAGTTAATCTTTACTTTTTAGTGGGTAGGTCAGCTTAGATCACAACTAAATACTTTTAACTCACTAAACGTAGTAGTGCTGCAAAATCTTCTACATAATAATCAGCTTTGGCTTTAATCAAGTCGATTTCATGAGCAGAATATTGATCATAAATTGCGATGACATCAATACCGGCTTGATTGGCAGCTTCAACACCTACCAAAGAATCTTCAATAATTACACAGTCCTGAGCAGAAAGTTTAAAATGCTTGAGTGCATTCAAATAGACTTCTGGATGCGGCTTAATATTCTCGACATTTTCTCGCGTCCAGATCATAGAAAAATCATGTTCAAAACTAAGTTTGCGATTAATATTCTGATTATTTTCCTGATAGCGCTGAATATTGGATAAGCTGGTAGTTGTGGTTAGCGCGATATGTAGACCTTGCTGTTTCAGGGCAGAAATCAAGGTTTCTGCATGCGGTTTCAGCTCAATCACGTGGTCAAGAAAATGCTGTGAAATATGATAACGGCGTGACTTTACCTCTTCTTTACTAAGATTAAAGCCATAAAGTTCTCTTAAATAACCACAATATTCCAGATAAGGATCAAGCGAATGTTTAAAGGCTTTCAGTTGTTGATCGCGTTGCTGCTGAATTTGGCTTAAACCGACCTGCACATGAGAAAGTTCCTGAATCAGGGCAGCATCTACCTGATTCCAGATGCCGACAGAATCAATCAGAGTGCCATCCAAATCAAAGCAGACCAGCTTTTTGCCCCGGAACATTTGACGTTTCCCCCAATTTTTTACAGCTTATTGTGTGCGGCAGAGTATATAACAGGAGTCCTGATTTTTTTTGATCGCTTCAAAAAAAATCCAGCCTGGCTATTTTGAAAAAATATTAAAAAAACAGCAGAAGGAAAAGTATTTTTTACTTGCCTTCGTATTGGAATGGAGGGTATGGCGGGTGTAAAAGTGTTATATTTCGATAATGGCAGTGGATAAAACAATATGGATAATTCGCATGCCAAATGATGCAAAAGTAAAAGGGAATATGTTGTTGTGTTTGAACTTGACTGTAAATTACTCAGTATTTTTTATTATGTATATAAATTCAAAAATGTCTCACAGGCAGCCGAACATCTGGAAATGAGCCAGCCAGCGGTCAGTAATTTACTCAATAAAGTTCGTCAGCATTATAGTGACCCTCTGTTTTTGCGTATTGGCAATGAAATGCTACCGACCGAGTTGTCTAAGCAGCTGTTTCCTTTGGTTAGTGAAGCACTGAGTAAAGTGGAGGCCATCAATAATTTTACCATTGATTTTGATCAGGCCACTTCGCAGCAACAGTTTACGCTGGCCATGACCGATGTATCACATCTGGTACTCTTGCCAAAAATTTCCCAATATCTCAAACAGCATGCTTCTCATATTCGGCTGAATGTACGCCCCATTACTTCAGAAACCAGTTATCAGATGGCCAATGGCGAAATTGATCTGGCTTTGGGTTTTTTGCCTAATTTTGAAAATGGTTTTTATCAGCAGAAGCTGTTTGAACAATACTATGTGGTGATTGCAGCCAAAGACCATCCACGGCTAACAGGTGACATCCTGACCACGAAAGAGTATTTACATGAAACTCATATTGATATTGATGCAGGCATGGGGCATTACCATATTGAAAATGAGTTACTCCGCCTGGAGTTAAAACGTGATATTTTGATGCGTTTGCCAAGCTATTTAGGGGTAGGTCTGGTGGTACAAGAGACTGATGCCATTGCAACCGTGCCGTATTATTTAAGTGAAGTACTCTTGTCTCGCGGTAATTTGAAAATTTTTAATGCGCCCATTGCTTTTCCGACCTATTCAGTAAAACAGTATTGGCATGCTTCTTGTCATCATAAGATTAGCCATCAGTGGTTGCGTCATACTTTCTATGAAATTTTAAGTAAATAGTTTTTTTAATTTTAATAACAGGATAAAGACCAGACAAAGGACGGGGGGGTAATTACGCACAGTGTATATGAGCAGGTGAATCATCAGATCATTCATTTCCCGGATGATTTGCCCTGCGAACAGGTGAATAAGGAATCAAGCTCTTTTAAATCGGGCAGAAACTCAGACAAATATTATCAATTTCATAAAATAATTCTATAATAGCGCCCATTCGGGTCAGGGTTCATCTAAACCATAGATGCAGATGTCTCATGCTGACCATTTTCTACTTTTCATTCAAGTTCTCCTCTGTGATCCGGCTTGTATATTCAGATTTAGCATCTTATTTGTCCATGACGGCACATAAGAATATTAGGTATCCACATGGAAATTAAGGTCAATTATCTCAATAATCTTCGCCAGGAAGCCAAGTTTGATGACTTCACGGTAATCGCTGATCAGCCGATCCGTTATAAGGGTGATGGCTCAGCGCCGGGTCCATTCGATTATTTTCTGGCCTCATCGGCACTTTGTGCTGCTTATTTTGTGAAAGTGTACTGCGCGGCGCGGAATATCCCGACTGACAATATCCGTCTGTCACAGAACAATATTGTCGATCCGGAAAACCGCTATAAACAGATTTTTAAAATTCAGATTGAACTGCCGACCGATATTTCTGATAAAGATCGCCAAGGTATTTTACGTTCAATTGACCGCTGTACGGTAAAAAAAGTCATTCAAACCGGCCCTGAATTTATCATTGAAGAAGTGGAAAGCATTGATGCCGATGCTCAAGCCTTATTGATGCCAAGTCTGGCTTCTGACCATACGACGTTCATTGCGGGTAAAGACCTGCCGCTGGAAGAAACTATTGCCAATATGTCTGCCATTCTGGCCGGTCTCGGCATGAAGATTGAAATTGCATCTTGGCGCAATATTGTGCCGAATGTCTGGTCATTGCATATTCGTGATGCGCAGTCGCCAATGTGCTTTACCAATGGTAAGGGATCGACCAAGGAAAGCGCACTGGCGTCAGCATTGGGTGAGTTCATTGAACGTCTCAACTGTAACTTTTTCTACAATGACCAGTTCTGGGGTGAGGAAATTGCCAATGCCGAATTTGTGCATTATCCTGACGAGAAGTGGTTCCAGCCAGGTCCGAATGGCGAACTACCTGTAGAAATTTTAGATGAACATACCCGTGAAATTTATGATCCTGAAGATGAGCTTTTAGGCATCCATCTTTATGATACCAACTCCGGGAATATGGCACGTGGTATCTGTTCATTGCCATTTGTGCGACAGTCTGATGGTGAAACCGTATATTTTCCATCCAATCTGATTGAAAACCTGTATTTAAGTAATGGTATGAGTGCTGGCAATACCTTGGCTGAAGCTCAAGTTCAGTGCCTGTCTGAAATCTTTGAACGTGCGGTTAAACGTGAAATTCTGCAAGGGGAATTGGCCCTGCCGGATGTGCCGGAACATGTATTGGCAAAATATCCAAAAATTGTGGCAGGTATTCAAGCTTTAGAGGAACAAGGTTTCCCGGTACTGGTAAAAGATGCGTCTTTAGGCGGTCAGTTCCCGGTAATGAGTGTGACCTTGATGAATCCGCGCACGGGTGGGGTATTTGCTTCATTTGGGGCTCATCCAAACTTTGAAGTAGCTTTAGAACGTAGCCTGACTGAGCTGTTGCAAGGCCGTAGTTTTGAAGGCTTAAATGATCTGCCACAACCCACTTTCAGCAGCAATGCCGTGACTGAGCCAAATAACTTTGTCGAGCATTTTATTGACTCCAGCGGTGTAGTGTCTTGGCGTTTCTTTAGCGCAAAGTCAGATTATGATTTTGTCGAATGGGACTTTACCAATAATGGCCAAAACTCGAATGCGGATGAAGCCCAGGCATTGTTCAGCATTCTGAAAGATATGGGCCATGAAGTCTATATGGCCATCTACCAGCATCTTGGTGCAACGGCTTGTCGCATTCTGGTGCCGGGTTATTCGGAAGTGTATCTGGTTGAAGATCTGGTTTGGGATAATACCAATAAGGCCTTGCAGTACCGTGAAGACATTCTCAACCTGCATCGTCTGGATAATGAACAACTGGAGGCGCTAGTAGAGCGTCTGGAAGAGTGTGAACTGGATGACTATACCGAAATCCGCACCTTAATCGGGATTGAGTTTGATGAAAATACCGAATGGGGCCAGTTAACGATTCTGGAACTGAAATTGCTGATTTATCTGGCGCTACAGCAGTTTGAAGAAGCCAAAGATCTGGTGGAGCAGTTCCTGCAATACAATACTAATACGGTTGAACGCGGTCTGTTCTACCAGTGCATGAATGTGGTGCTTGAAGTTATTCTCGATGATGAACTGGAACTGGAAGACTACGCCTATAACTTCCGCCGTATGTTTGGTGATGCACATATGGATGCAGTTATAGGTTCAGTCGAGGGTACAGTACGTTTCCATGGCCTAAGCGAAACCAATATGCAGCTTAAAGGACTAGATCGTCATTTACGTCTGATCGAAAGTTACAAGAAACTGCATGCAGCCCGTGCCAAGTTTGTAGCGAGTTAAATCATGAGTCTTGAAAATGGCTTGGGGGAGGGAGCCGCTAAACTGTTTTTGAGCGTCACCCATAGCGGTTGAAGGCATGTCCTGTTATCTATTAATCCCAGCTCCCTGGGGAACTGGGATTACCTAAAAAATTAAAGTGAAGTGTTAACAATAACGGCTTCAGGGTTGGGTATATGAATAAAAGGAACATGCCTTTTATTCACCAGAATTACCTTACATATTCGGATAATTCGGACCACCGCCACCTTCCGGTGTTACCCAGGTGATATTCTGGGATGGATCTTTGATGTCACAGGTCTTGCAG
>NZ_JAMXXZ010000010.1:0-83854 GCF_024129285.1 Acinetobacter sp. S4397-1 | reverse complement strand
TAAGAAGAGTGCGTGCCATTGAAAATGTAGAAATAAAAATAACTCAAAGGAGGATTTTAAGTATTTAAAACCAATTCTTCAAATGAGGACACGCCCTAGAAGAAAATAATTATCGAATCCTTTTAGATTCAAGATGGTCATTAGCAGATTTAAATAATTTTACTCGCTTATATATGCAAAATTATGCATTTGTTTATTGCTTAGAAAATATAACAGGAATTATAAATTCAAATTCTTTTTTACAAGAGATAGAGGTTTATAAGCTGAGAGATGGCCTTACATATGTAAATGCTTATCATCTTTTTGCAAGATATATTCCTACAGAAGATAAACCTATTATTCGTGCAATAACTTATGCATCTCCTGGATTTATTGAATTAATTTTAAATTATGAAGTAGCAAAAAAGATTGCTGAATCTGTTAATATTTTTTTAGCTTTATTCAATGAATCTTATTCTGCTTACAAAAACTTAAAGGAAATTTATAGCAATTTAAGTAAAAGACGTAAGGAAAAACATGACAGCTCATTAAAATTAGCAGCAAATGAAATTAGAGAAGTAAGAAAGCTTAATGAGGAATTAGCAAAAAGTTTAGGGTATGCAAATTTAACTGATTTAAGTCAGAAAGTTGGAGATCCAGAAGAAGTATCTAAACTTCTTTTAGCTCATTATCGTAGAATGAAAGCAATGTCACAATTTGTGCAAGAAAATAAAGCTGATTTTCCTTTAGAATAAGGCAATACTTTAAAATAAAGTTATTAGCGTATGAACATTAACTCATTCTCCCCAATCCCTGAAGATGACAACGAACTGCATCTTCCTGAACTGGTGTACTGGGCTTCCTTAGGTGACGTTGAACAGGTCGAGCAGGGTTTGCAAGAAGGTCTGAACGTGAATTCTGCCGATGAAGAAGGCTATAGCGCCCTACAGGCTGCCGCTGAAAATGATCATCTGGCTGTGGTCAAACTGCTGGTCAGTAAAGGTGCAGATCTGGCCCATCGTAGCCCTCATACTGCCTTGGAACTGGCCGAAATGGCACGCAATAAAGAAGTGATTGCTTACCTGAAAAGTCTTACAGGCGGCATCTAAACATAAAAAGAACCTCAATCATGAGGTTCTTTTTATTTTAAGGATTTAAGCCGCTTCGCCTTCAAGTTCTTTCAAGATTGCTTCATTAAAGGCAGGAATATCATCTGGATTACGTGAAGTAATCAATACCCAATCACCGGTATTGCAACGATGAACCGGTTCATCGACCCATTTCCCGCCGGCATTTTCCAGATCCAGCTTAATGCTCTTATACGAGGTCAGATTCTTGTCTTTAATCCGCTGTGCATCAATCAATACCCATGGCCCATGACAGATTGCGGCAATCGGTTTGTGCTTGTCAGCAAAATGCTGAATGATGTTCTGGGCATCCTGATTGATTCTTAAGGTATCCGCATTCACTGTACCGCCCGGAATTACCAGCAGATCATAATCATCCAGATTGACGTGGTCGAAACTGGTATCCGGCGTATATTCGGTAGCAGCTTTGGTATCGCCTTTTACAGTTGCCACATCTTCATTCTTTTCTGCAGCATGAATCACTTCAAATCCTTTGGATTTGAGAAAGTTTAAAGGCTCGACCAGTTCATCATGTTCAATACCTTGATTTGAAGTAATAAAGAGGACCTTTTTTACCATGATCGCTGTTCCCAAAAAATGTGAGGATTTTCAGCTTAACAACAAGCCGATTCTTACAATGTGGGAGTTTTAGCTTGCAATTGTTAAGCAATGCTAAGTCAGGATATCGAGATAAAAAAAGCTCCGACATCCTGTCAGAGCTTTTTTTGTACTTCACTTTTAGGCATAACTCCTGTCATACCTTACGTCCTGAGGTATTACATTATTCTTGTTGTTTTTAGGTATTTGAGCGTCCTGCTCTTTATAGGGGTAGAATAGTCTGTATTGAAAAATCGGTATAGAGGTTGATCATACTGCATGTTGTAAGCCTGAACTTACAAGGTTAAATCAGACCCGCATAGCCCTCTTTAGAAGTGTATATCCAGACCGACATAAGGCCCTTTAAACTCAAGTTTCAGATCAGGTGCCTGACTCTGCTCAGCGTCAATCTTCATAATCCGATAACCCGCTTTGGCACCGACATCAACCAGTAGATTATCAATAAAATTATATTGCACTTCAGCCTGCAAGTCAGTGAGCGAGGTATCGCTACCACGGCTCAATACAGCCTCTGCTTTGGCGCTGAGTCCGGTAAATGGCAGTTTCACTCCGGCCTGTCCATAAACCAGGGCTGCATAACCATCCGCTTCATAATCCGTCAAGTAGGGCGCATTGCGATGTTGAACGGTACCTTGAAGATTGGTAAGACCAAGGCCCAGATCTGCACTGACGATATTATCGAGTATTTCGTAGTAGAGAATATAATCAATCCGGTCGAGCTGAATGTCCGCGGAAAGACCCGGAATATCTTCCTTACTTTGGCTGTCCAGATTAACGTATTTAATTTTAACATTCGGAATGATCGGTACTGGATGCTCTAAGGCCACAGACAGTTGTGCCGTACCCTGACGATCCAGCACATGCTGATATTCTGGCACTGGATGACGGGTTGTATTTTCACTATAACCCTCAAAATTCCAGTAACTCAGATCAGCTTTCAGTCCCAGCACATCTGCATGACTGAATGTGGTTAGGCCACATCCGAGGAATAGGGCAGTTAATATTGTTATCTGCTTCATATTTTCCCTTATATTTTGTTTAAATTGAACGATGTCATTTACCGAAATACATATTCTTAATATCTGCATCTGGGTGCATCATATAGCTAATTTTAAAATTGTAATATATTTGGATGCAAAGGACGGAGCAATGGGATCTACAGCAGTACAGCCTTATAACGATTATCCCTTATATGTAGCCGGAAAACCGGTGGAGACAGGAGCATGGCTGGAAGTTAAACATAAATATAGTCAGGAACTTTATGCACGGGTTGCCCTGGCAGATGCCAAAACTTTGGAGCAGGCTATTCAGGCTGCTGCCGCGGCCGAAGCCGAGATGGCAGCGTTAAAACCTTTTCAAAAGCAGAATATCCTGTTGCATTGTGTGCAGCGTTTTAAAGAAATCCGTGAAGAGCTGACCACTATCCTGATTGCAGAAGGCGGTAAGCCTCGTAAAGCCGCCGCTGCGGAAGTTGAACGCCTGATTAATACCTTTCAGATTGCCGCAGATGCCGTCACCCAGATGGATCAGGGACGTATTTTACCGCTGGCCGTTACGGCAGCAGCCGCGGATTATCAGGGCATGGTCAAGCAGATGCCTATTGGCGCCGTTTCCCTGATCAGTCCGTTTAACTTCCCCCTGAATCTGACGGCACATAAGATTGCACCAGCAATTGCCGCGGGTTGTCCTTTTGTGTTGAAGCCAGCCAGCCTGACGCCAATTTCTGCCTTAAAAATTGCCGAGATTCTGGCTGAAACCGATTTACCGAAAAATGCCTTCTCGGTTTTGCCATGTCCACGTGATCTGGCCGATGTACTGGTCACTGATGACCGTTTCAAGCTGCTCAGTTTCACCGGTTCAGATGTGGTCGGCTGGGATATGAAAGCACGGGCAGGGCGTAAAAAAGTCACCTTGGAATTGGGTGGTAACGCAGCGGTGATGATTGAGCCAGATACTGAAATTACAGAAGCGTTGATTAATCGTTTGATTGCCGGTGCTTATGGTCATGCTGGACAAGTGTGTATCAGTGTGCAGCGCATTCTAGTGCATCAGGATATTTATAAGGATGTCCGGGACAAGCTGGTTCAGCAAGTCAAAAACCTGAAAGCAGCAGATCCTGATCTGGAAAGTACTTTGGCAGGTCCGATGATTAAAGCCACTGAAGCCCAGCGTTTACAGCGCTGGTTAGATAGCGCCGTTGCGCAAGGCACACGGGTACTGGCGGGCGGCGAATTGAATGGCGTGATGTTTGAACCGACCCTGCTTGAAAACGTTGACCGGCAGCTGGAAATTTATCGTGATGAAGTCTTTGGTCCGGTGGCCATTTTGGAAGCTTATGCTGACTTTAAATCCGGTATTGCCAGCATCAATAATAGCCGTTTTGGTTTGCAGGCCGGGGTCTATACCCAGAATCTGCAAAATATGCTCTATGCCTGGGATCATTTACAGGTCGGCGGTGTCATCATTAATGATATTCCTTCTTTCCGGGTAGATAACATGCCTTATGGCGGGGTGAAAGACTCCGGTCTGGGCCGGGAAGGGATTCAGTCAGCCATCCGGGATATGCAGGAAGCCCGGATGCTGGTTATTAAAACCTAAGCGGATCGAAGCAATCAACTGAAGTCCACAATCGGCAAGCCGCAGATTGTGGAATTTTATTTTTAATTCAATAGCCATAAATTTGGAACGAGGAAAACATGCAAGCCTGATTAAAAAAGCTAGGTCTATTGCCGTGCATGCAAAGTGATACGCTACTTTTTATTGTGAGGTTCTACGAATGGTTGAACTGCTAAGCAATTGACGGGGAAAAGGCTGGAAAAGCCGGAGTAAAACTTACAAATCATACATTTCAAAATTTCTCACAATATCGAGTCAGTAAAATCAAGATCAGTTGGTCGAATTATTGAACGATTGACTAAGGATAGATTATAAAAGAAGAATATTTTGAGCAGAAATTACAGAAAAAAAGTGAAAAATTCAGTATTGTTAAAGCATCTAAAGGTCAGTGAACGCATCAGACTTTAAGCAAGCTGTACATTTTACTGACCTGTTTGCACATTAGAATACGATGCCCAAAAGGCACAACGCTAATTCAAACACCAAAAAATAATGGAAATGTTTCTTTTTTTGCTGATGAAATAATCATAACAAACAGCATGAAAAGGAATTTATAGTTTAGGTGTTTTATGACAGATTCTCGTGAAAACTGGTCCGCGCGATCAGGATTTATTATCGCAGCCGTAGGTTCTGCCGTGGGTTTGGGAAATATTTGGCGCTTTCCTTATGTGGCCTATGAAAATGGCGGCGGTGCATTTTTAATTCCTTACCTGATAGCTATTTTTGCCGCTGGTTTACCTTTATTGTACTTAGATTATGCCGTTGGCCATAAGTTCCGTAAGGCCCCACCAACTGCCTATAAGAAGCTCATGAACTCTGAAGCCCTGGGTTGGTGGCAAGTGATGGTGACCTTAGCCATTGGCCTCTATTATGCCAGTGTCTTGTCGTGGGCAGGCAGTTATATGTTCTATTCCATTGGCCAACAATGGGGAGCAGACACACAAGGATTCTTTTTTTCTACCTATTTGCAAAATGGTGAAGGCCTAGCCTTAGGTTTTGTGCCAACCTTATTTTTTGGACTGGTGATTGTGTGGGCCGTGGTGATGTTCATTTTATATGGCGGCGTTCGTCGCGGTGTAGAACTTGCCAATAAAATTTTTATGCCCTTGCTGGTGGTGTTATTTACCATTTTGGTCGTACAAGCGCTGCGTTTACCCGGCGCAACCACAGGTTTAAATGCCTTTTTTACCCCAAACTGGGAAGCGATGGCGAACTATAAAGTATGGCTAGCCGCATTTGGGCATATTTTCTTCTCACTTTCAGTGGGTTTCGGGATTATGCTGACCTATGCCTCCTATTTGAAGAAAAAAACCAATTTAACAGGCTCCGGTCTGGTGGTTGCATTAGCAAACTCATCCTTTGAGATTTTAGCCGGGATTGGGGTCTTTGCTGCATTAGGCTTTATGGCTTATAGCTCAGGTTTGCCAGTAGAAGAGGTGGTGTCGGGAGGAATTGGCTTGGCCTTTATTGCCTTCCCTAAAATTATTTCGAGTATGGGTGCGGGAGGAGATCTGTTTGGATTCTTGTTCTTTGCCTCGTTAACCGTGGCGGGAATCACCTCCATGGTGAGTATCCTGCAAGTCCCTATCGCAGCCTTTCAGGATAAACTAGGATGGTCACGTAAGAAAGCGGTCACCATTATCGCAGGCGGTTCAGCGGTGGTGTCTACATTAATTTTCTCGACACACAGTGCAATTACCTTTGTCGATATTATTGACTACTTTGCCAATAACATTGGGATTGTCGGTGGCGGTGTACTTTCTATTATCCTGGTGTCCTGGTTCCATCGTCCATTAATGCAACAGTTACAAGCGCATGTTAACCAATACTCAAGCATTAAATTAGGCAAGGGCTGGAACTTTTTGCTGACGGTCATTACCCCATTATCCTTGTTGATAGCTTTGGGCTTAACCATCAAGTCCATTATTGCCAGTGGCTATGGGGATTATGCGACGCACATTCTATGGATTGTCGGTGGGGGTACCGTGGCCCTGTTTATGCTGGGCGCTATTGGCTTGAGCTATTTAAAAGATAGCACGACTGGGGAGGAGAACTAAGATGAATACTTCCGCAATATTTATGATGGCCATTTCAATGATCTTGCTTTGGGGTGGTTTGATTCTCGCCATGCTGCATTTGGCGAAGCACCCGGATGCAGAAGAGGATGAGGTGCTGGACGAGGTCAAAGACCAGCACATACTTTAACTAAAAATCTGTTGATCTAGCCCAACAAACCATAAAAATGAAAGTCATTATCCCTTGTGATAATGACTTTCTTATTTTAGAAATGGAGCATTAAGATGCAGGCCATTTTACCCGACCAAGTCGGAATTGCATTTAGTCTGACGTTTCTTGCAGGTCTGGCGACTGTCGTGGGTGGAGGAATGGTGCTGTTCTTAAAACGTCCCAATTTCCGTGTTCTGGCGTTTGGCCTGGCCTTTGCGGCAGGGGCCATGATTTATGTTTCTCTCACCGAAATTCTGAATAAATCTATTCATTCTTTTAGTTCGGCCTTTAATGAAAAAACCGGTTTTGCCTTGGGTACGTTTGCTTTTCTGCTTGGCGTGATTTTGGTGTTAGTACTCGATCGTCTGATTCCGAACCCGCATGAAACTATGGAAACCCGACAAGCGCAGGATGCCAGCCAGCCACAGTTACTTAGAACCGGATTACTGACCCTATTGGCGATTAGTGCGCATAATTTGCCAGAAGGACTGGCGACTTTTTTTGCGACTCTGGAAAGCCCTGCACTGGGCGTACCTTTAGCCGTGGCCATTGCGATCCATAATATTCCTGAAGGTGTTGCAATTGCGCTACCTGTCTATCTGGCCACTGGTCGTAAAGATTATGCCTTGCTGGCCAGTTTTGTCTCGGGATTGGCCGAACCTTTGGGAGCGGCATTGGGCCATTTTATTCTGGCACCGTATATGAACCAGACAATGTATGGCATGGTGTTCGGGGTGATTGGTGGCGTAATGGTTTATCTGGCATTAGATGAACTCTTGCCTGCAGCCAAAAAGTTTTCCCAAGGTCATGAAACGGTCTATGGTCTGGTGAGTGGTATGGCGGCCTTGGCAACCAGTCTGGTCATCTTCAAATTTATTCAGTAGCTGTTAAAAAATACAGAATAAAAAGGGCAGCCTGAGCCACCCTTTTAGTCTAGTCTGCTTATTTATAAATTATGCTATTTTCTCAATACGACAATAGAAGAAGCCATCACCACGGCCTGCTTGTGGCAATAACTGGCGCCCATGAATCTGTTCAATGCCCCAATCGGCCTGGATTTTAATTTCTTTGGCATCAGCATGTTTGCTAAAGAATTCCACCATCTGCTGTTCATTTTCCGCTTTTAGAATTGAACAGGTGATATACAGCAGGGTGCCGCCAACTTTGAGCTGTTGCCACATATTTTCCAGAATCTGCTGTTGCAGTGCGACAGTCTGGCCAATATCAGTTGAATGACGCAGCAACCGGATGTCCGGATGGCGGCGCATCACGCCAATGGCAGAGCAGGGTGCATCCAGAACAATACAGTCCGGCTGTTCGGCTGCCTGCCAGCTAATCGCATCGGCAGCTTCAATCACGACGTGCTCACCTTCCAATAAAAGGCGTTCCAGATTTTCGGTGACCCGAGTTAAACGCTTGGTGTCCTGATCCAGAGCAATCAGTTTTCGAGGCTGATATTTTTCGAGGATATGTGCGGTTTTGCCCCCAGGTGCTGCACAGGCATCCACGACGAACTTGTCATCCAGATTGGGCAGTAGGGTGGCGCACAATTGGGCATGTTCATCTTGAACCGAAAAACCACCAACATCGAAGCCTGGCAAGTCAGGAATCTGGACTTGCGAATCCAGTACAATGCCGACCTGTGAAATGGTACAGGCATGTGCTGCAATATCATGCTCTTCCAGAATTTCTAAATAATCGTCACGACTGACTTGGCGTTCATTTACCCGTAAGGTGAGGGGAGCAAGGTGCTTGAGCTCATGGCTGAGTTCACTCAGCTGTTCCGGCCAGTCTTTCTTTAGACGTTTCAGCAGCCAGCTTGGCAGACCATGAGCTTGCTCGAGCGCCACCTGAAATTCTGATGTTTCACGTGAAACACGGCGCAGGATGGCATTCACCACACCACTCAAAGCCTGATAGCCGAGCTGCTTGACCGCCGTTACTGTTTCAGAAATTGCCGCATGTGGCGCAATCCGAGTTTGCAATAACTGATAAAGACCAACATAGAGGCAGGTCTCGACCGTATCATTATTGAGCGGTTTCACCAGCAAAGGCAGGGTAATACTTTTTAAGGCATACCATTGACGCAAAGTACCCAGAACCAGTTCATGGAACAGGGCGCGGTCACGCTCTGCCACCTTTTTCAGGTGCAGGGGGAGAACGGTTGCCAGAGATTGTCCCTGTTGTACCGCCAGTAAAGTACGTATCACTTGGGCACGCAAGTTCAGATGGGATGTACCTGTTTCAGAATAACTCATGCCAATGACTGTCCTACATGTAATTTTTGGGTCTGGTTAATTTGGACCGGATTAAGCGGTTTGCCTCCTGGCCATTGTAAGGCGCCCAGGCAGACGGCTTTTTCATCACCGCAGGCCACATGCACACCTTGTTTGTCTATCGCCAGAATGGTGCCTGCCTTATGCCCTCGCGCATTGGCAGCAGACAGGGCCGATCCCCAAACGCGCAGATTATTATTTTCATCCAGTGGAATGTAGGCCACTGGCCAAGGATTAAAGGCACGAATGTTACGGTCAATGCTGGCCGCAGTTTGAGTCCAGTCAATATGCGCCTCTGCCTTAGAGAGTTTATGTGCATATACTGTGAGCGCTTCATCCTGAACTTCGCGGGCATTCAGATATTGCTGTAATTTTTCTTCAGATTCGAGTACAGCCACAATCGCCTCAGCGCCTTGAATCGCCAGTTTGTCATGTAATGTGGCTGAAGTATCTTCGGCTGTAATTGGACACCAGGTTTTATACATCATGTCACCCGTATCTAGTCCTGCTGCCATTTTCATGATGGTTACGCCAGTTTCTGTATCGCCGGTGGCAATAGCACGCTGAATCGGTGCTGCACCACGCCAGCGTGGCAATAACGAACCGTGAATATTCAGACAGCCATATTTCGGGGTATCGAGAACCACTTGTGGCAGAATCAGACCATAAGCCGCGACGACCATTACGTCAGCGTCCAGGGCTTTCAGTTCAGCCTGGGCCGCCAGTCCTTCTTCAGTCGAAGACTTGAAGTGTACAGGCTGATAGACCGGAAGCTGATGCTCCAATGCCAGCTGTTTGACTGCCGAAGCAGTTAACTTTTGCCCACGACCTGCTTTACGGTCTGGCTGGGTATACACCGCCATAATCTCGTGCTGGGTATTAATGAGGGCTTTTAACGCAACCGCTGCAAATTCTGGTGTGCCGGCAAAGATGATTTTCACGCATGAAATTCCAAAAAAACTTGAGCCTAGTATAAGCCAAAAGCCAAATTCCAGCCTAATCAATCGGCACACTTATCTGTTACAAGGCTTTATCCCGATGGATTTTTAGTGGATATTTATATAAAAATAAATCATGTAAATTTTAAAAATTATTCATGAAAGTTTTGTATTTAATGCAGAGCCTTAGCGGTATAGTAGTTTTCAGCATGTCATCGTATATGCATTGAAACTTGCCAGTTGAGCATATTGCAGTAAGTCCTGTATTTTTAGCCAGTTTTTTAAATGAATCGCTAATTTATGATATGTTTAAAATTCGACTGATTTCATGCTCTTGATTAGTAAGATTTCGCCAGAGTGGATGAATTTTCCCACTCCTGCACAAACTTTGTTGGAATAACACCATGCCTGACTATCGTTCAAAAACATCAACACACGGAAGAAATATGGCTGGCGCACGTGGCTTATGGCGTGCGACCGGTATGAAAGACGAAGATTTTGGTAAACCGATTATTGCCGTGGTCAACTCATTCACGCAATTTGTACCCGGTCACGTTCATCTCAAAGATTTAGGTCAGCTGGTGGCGCGTCAAATTGAAGCATCAGGCGGTGTAGCCAAAGAATTCAATACCATTGCTGTGGATGACGGCATTGCAATGGGGCATGACGGCATGCTGTATTCCCTGCCTTCACGTGACCTGATTGCAGACTCGGTCGAATATATGGTGAATGCCCACTGTGCCGATGCCATGGTCTGTATTTCAAACTGTGACAAAATTACCCCGGGGATGTTGATGGCGGCAATGCGCCTGAATATTCCGGTGGTTTTTGTATCGGGGGGGCCAATGGAAGCGGGTAAAGTAAAAATCCGCGGCAATGAGAAAGCCATTGACTTGATCGACGCCATGATTGTGGCAGCAGATGACAGCTATACCGATGAAGAAGTCGCAGAATACGAACGCTCCGCCTGTCCAACCTGTGGTTCATGTTCAGGCATGTTTACAGCAAACTCGATGAACTGCTTGACTGAAGCCTTGGGCTTGTCACTGCCGGGGAATGGCTCAACGCTGGCAACCCACGCCAACCGTAAAAAACTCTTTGAACGTGCAGGTTCTTTAATTGTTGAACTGGCTAAACGTCATTATGAACAAGATGACTACAGCGTATTGCCACGCTCGATTGCCACCAAAGCCTCTTATGAAAATGCCATGACTTTGGACATTGCAATGGGGGGCTCCACCAATACCGTCCTGCACTTATTGGCTGCTGCGAACGAAGCTGGCGTTGATTTTACCATGAATGACATCGACCGCTTATCGCGTAAAGTACCGGTGCTGTGTAAAGTTGCCCCAGCGAAACAAGATGTGCATATGGAAGATGTGCACCGCGCCGGCGGTATCATGTCGATTCTAGGCGAGCTTGACCGTGCAGGTTTACTCGATACATCGGTTCCAACCGTGCATGAAGCAAGCCTCAAAGATGCGTTGGACAAATGGGACATCATCCGTACGGAAGATGAAGACGTGTATCAGTTCTTCCGTTCAGCACCGGGCGGTGTACCGACACAAACCGCATTCTCGCAAGACCGTTACTATTCACGTTTGGATGGTGACCGTGAAAATGGCGTGATCCGTAATGCTGAACATGCTTTCTCGAAAGACGGTGGTTTGGCGGTCCTGTACGGTAACATTGCACTGGATGGTTGTATCGTGAAAACCGCTGGTGTAGATGATTCTATCTTGAAATTTAACGGTACGGCACGCGTATTTGAAAGTCAGGATTCAGCAGTGGATGCGATTTTGGGGAACCAAATTAAAGCCGGTGATGTGGTCGTGATCCGCTATGAAGGGCCGCGCGGTGGCCCGGGTATGCAGGAAATGCTGTACCCAACCAGCTATCTGAAATCGAAAGGCCTGGGGAAAGACTGTGCATTGTTAACCGATGGTCGTTTCTCGGGCGGTTCATCCGGTCTTTCTATCGGTCACGTGTCACCAGAAGCCGCCGAGGGCGGCGCTATTGGTCTGGTAGAAGATGGCGACCGTATCGAAATCGATATTCCAAACCGCACCATTCACCTGGCAGTCGATGAGGCAACCATGATTGCCCGTCGTGCAGCGCAGGAAGCCAAAGGCTGGCATCCGGTAGAAGAGCGCCCACGTAAAATTTCAAAAGCACTGAAAGCCTATGCCATGCATACCACCAGCGCGGCAAAAGGCGCAGTACGTGAAATCTAAGCTGTAATTTTTACAGTAAAAAAAAAGCACTCCAGAGGGGGTGCTTTTTTTATGGTTTTGGAAAACTTCACTGCCTCAAATGCATTCAAAAGTTCTTATGATCTTTGTGCAGGCAGAGTTTTACTTTTGGAAGAACAAAACTAACAAAAATATTTTGTTTTGCTGATGCTCCATCCTTGTAGTACAGCAAAACAGCGACATCCATGTCGCTCGGTCATGTGATTAAAGCGTTTTAAGAGTTAATCAAAATATTTTTCTGCAAGGTAATTTCTTTTATATATCGTATGCCTTCTATACAATGAGCTTAGAATAAATTGCCAAAGACTGAAGCTGAAAATCGGTCATCGCCAAGGAAAAAATAATGAGTAAAGACAATATCCGCGAACATTCAGCCCCCGTTTACGATGGTATAGAAAATGCCCCGGCACGTTCCATGATGCGGGCAACCGGTTTTAAAGATGCAGATTTTAAGCGTCCATTTATTGGTATTGCCTCGACTTGGGCCAATGTCACACCCTGCAATATGCATATTGACAGGCTGGCCCGTGAAGTTGAAAAAGGAGTGAATTTTGCCAATGGCAAAGGCATTATCTTTAATACCATTACTATCTCTGATGGAATTTCGAATGGGACTGAAGGGATGAAATACTCCTTGGTCTCACGCGAAATTATTGCTGATTCCATTGAAGCGGTGGTCGGTTGTCAGGCCTATGATGGCGTCATTGCGATTGGTGGCTGCGATAAGAATATGCCGGGTTGTATTATGGGACTGGCCCGTTTAAATCGTCCCGGCCTGTTTATTTATGGCGGGACCATTAAACCGGGAGCTGGGCATACTGACATGATTTCGGTGTTTGAAGCAGTGGGACAATATGCCAAAGGCGAAATTAACGAAATTCAGGTCAAGCAGATTGAAGAGGTGGCTCTGCCGGGGCCGGGATCTTGTGGAGGAATGTATACTGCCAACTCGATGGCCTCTGCCATTGAAGCCTTAGGCATGAGCTTGCCAGGCTCATCGGCACAGGAAGCCGTTTCCGAAGAGAAAAAAATTGACTGTATGCGTGCGGGTGAGGCGGTCATGAACCTGTTACGCCTAGACCTTAAACCGCGTGACATCATGACCAAAGCCGCCTTTGAAAATGCCATTAAAGTACTGATTGCACTGGGTGGATCGACCAATGGGGTACTACATTTACTGGCGATGGCCCATAGCGCAGGGGTAGCGCTGTCATTGGATGATTTCGTGCGGATTGGTAAAGATATTCCTGTGGTGGCCGATGTACGGCCATCCGGAAAATACCTCATGTCAGAACTGATCGCCATTGGCGGTATTCAACCGCTGATGAAACGTATGCTGAATGCCGGTATGCTGGAGGGTTCTTGCCTGACCGTAACGGGTAAAACCTTGGCAGAAAACCTGGCGGATGTCGCAGACTATCCACCAAGGCAACAGATTATCCTGCCATTTGATGCGCCGATTAAAAAAGATTCGCATCTGGTAGTCCTAAAAGGCAATTTGTCTCCTACAGGAGCGGTGGCCAAAATCACCGGCAAAGAGGGGCTGTATTTTGAGGGGCCGGCACGGGTGTTTGAGGGAGAAATCGGTGCCATGCGTGGGATTTTAGATGGCGAAGTCAAGCCCGGTGAAGTGGTGGTAATTCGTGGTGAAGGCCCGAAAGGTGGTCCGGGCATGCCTGAAATGCTCAAACCGACCTCGGCTATTATTGGCAAAGGACTGGGCAACTCAGTGGCTTTAATTACCGATGGCCGTTTTTCCGGCGGCAGTCATGGTTTTGTGATTGGTCACGTGACGCCCGAAGCTTATGAAGGCGGCCCGATCGGACTGGTTAAAAATGGCGATAAAATCTCGATCAATGCCGAAACCCGTGAAATGACCCTGCATATTTCCGATGAAGAACTGGCAGTACGCCGTGCGGCCTGGGTCAAACCTGCACCCCATTATCGCTCTGGTGCTTTGGCAAAGTTTGCTAAATTGACCACCGGTGCTGAAAAAGGGGCAGTCACTGACCTCAATCTCGAGGTCTAATTCATTGTTAAATATTGAACATTTGTTCATGACTTGATATAAAATTTGCACAAGACTTATATCTCTATGCAAATCTCTTCATAATAGGGGCTTGCATAGCGCAAGCGTGCCAGCAGGGGTTGGCACGACAAGACATTATTCGAGGCTGATCTCATGTCCCTGTTACGCCGTTGGTTTGATCCAATCCGATCGAGCTGGTTTTACCAGAAGCCAGTTCGTCAAGCGGTGTTATCTATTGAAGATGGTCTCAGCATCCATTTAAGACTGGATGATGTCTATAGTTATCTGGCCGTACAGCAGCTGCCCCAGCTGGAAGAGATCTTAAGCTCGCAGCTCAAGCCTCTCAAAGTCGTGATTTCCGAGCAACGCGCTGAACCCCCCAACCAGATGTCCTTTGATGAATGGCAGCATTACTGCATTCATGATGCGAAAATTCTGGCCAAGCAGCATCGTTTCAGCTTCCACGATAAGCCTGAGCTGCCCAGCCCGGAAGCCCTGAAACAGGCCGCAGTCATTCTGAAAAACACCCCCTTACGTGGACAGAATTTTCTGTATCTGCTCGAAGATGTGTTCCATATGCTCTGGCAAAAACAGAACGGAAAATTACGCACCTTATATATCATGGCCAGTCGCCATCATGCCGCGCAAAATTTTCCGGAACGGATTTTCAATACCACCCCTATTCTGGCCAGCTATTTCACTTTTGGCGGACGTCAGTATCATGCGGTAGATGATTTACTGCGTCTGACCCGGCGCTTGAAACAGCAAAAGCTGCTGACCGATAATCCGATTTTCCTGATCAATCATATTGAATGGCGTGAGCATTTGATCAGCGATGCAGAAGAGCTGAATGAAATCCAGTCAATGAATCCGGAACTGGATCTGTATATTGCGCTGGAAGATCCGATTTCCTGGCTGTTATTGGCTTATATCAAGGAAGAGCTGGCCGATTTTTATAATATCCGGCTGAATGTCTATCCCTTATCCTATCGTGGACGGGACTGGTTTAAATGGAATCTGGCGACCCGTTTATCCAAACGTACCGAGGTCAAATTTACACCTTTTTGCCGACCGACTGAGCAGGCCATTGTACCGATGGCACAGTTGTTCTATAGCTGTCCGGAAGAGCAGCGCATTGATGCCATGTACCAAATTCTGCAAGCCGTCTGGACGCGTGGCTATGACTTGTCCTATGCACCGCATATCAAGCGTCTACAGCAGGAGTTGAAGCTGGACGAGCTGACCCAGGAAGATATTCAGACCAAATTACAAGAAAACGACACTTTGTGCGAAATGAAGTCCCAGCCTGATTTCCCGGTACTGGAATTGCGGATTGAAGGGCAAAGTTACACATTTAATAGCCTATATCGTGTCTGGATGATTGAAAGTATTTTCAGTAATGTGTTAGAAGAAAAGTATAAAAGTGATAATCAAACTGAGCATGAACTGAATCAATATGGAAAAAATCAAAGCTGAATCATTACAACATGCACGTCACCAGATCGATGCCATTGATACAGCTTTAGTTGAGCTGATTGCTGCGCGTCAATTCTATGTTGATCAAACCACACGTTTTAAAAAAACTGAAACCGATCTGCAATCACCGGAGCGTATGGAGCAGATTGTGGAAAAGGTAAGGGCTTTGGCCCAACAGCAGGGCGTGGACCAGAAATTTATTGAGCATCTGTACCGGGAAATGTTCCAGTATTTTATTCAGCGGGAGCTAAAAGAATTTCGTCCTTAAACCAGTTTTAAATCCGATTTTCGCTGATCAGTCTGCTAGTTTTCAGCACATTCATCTGAAGCCTCAAGATTTACTTGAGGCTTCCTTCTTAAAACCCTGATTTTTCTCTATCCGTGATTTCTATAGCATGAACCTAAATCAATTTAGGGTCATCAGATGACTGCTTTTGTTATTGCTATTTTTGCGCTGGCTGGTCTGATTAAAGGCACCATTGGCTTGGGTTTGCCTGCGGTGTCTATGGGGTTGCTGACTATATTTATGAGTCCATTTCAGGCAGCAACTTTACTCATTGTACCTTCAATGCTGACCAATTTTTGGCAACTCTTTGCTGAAGGTCATGTGCTGAAACTGATTCGCCGTTTCTGGCTATTGCTGGCCGGCATTATCGTGGGTTCGGTCTGGAGTATTTTTCCGACGTTAGGCCATTCTGAATTTCACAGTGAAGCCTTATTGGGCGCGATGCTTGCCCTATATGGCCTATATGGTTTACTGGCGAAACGGATGCCAGATTTAAGCCAGCATGAAAAGTGGCTTTCTCCGATGATGGGATATCTTGGCGGTGCCTTGACCGTGGCGACGGGTGTAGTGGTGATTCCAGTGGTGCCTTATTTGCAGACCCTGCATTTAAAACGTGATGATCTGGTACAGGCCTTGGGTCTTGTATTTACTACCTCGACGGTATGTTTGGCCATTTTCCTGCACCGAAACCCAGTAGAAGATATGCCGATTGATTATGCCATGTCCGCAATTGCACTGCTTCCTGCCTTGATCGGGATGTGGTTCGGCAAGAACATCCGTTCCCGTATCCCTGAACAGACATTCCGTACCGTATTTTTTATCGGCCTGATTGCCTTAGGCAGCTATATGGCGTTGCATCAATTCGGCTGGATTTAATTCAGGATTTTTTGTACATCCGCAGAAATGAGGAACTGGCTAAAGTGCTGATAGGCCGTGCTCAGTTCATCAAAGCTCTTTGCAGCTAACAATAACTTACGGTTGGCCCAATCTCCGGTCAGTTGGATTTGCTGAAATGCATAGAGTTTTGATAAATGTTGTGCAGCGCGTTTTGGCATAATTGCAATACCTACTCCATTGGCCACAACTTGGGCAATGGCCGCAAAATTCGGTAAGCGCAAGCGGTATTGAATCTCACAGTTCAGCAAGCGAGCTTGGGTTTCAATCGACTGCTGCAAAGAGTGATATTGCATCAAGCCCACAAAGGGATAATTCAGACAGTCTGCTAATTTTAATGCCGGATTCGTGGCCAAATCATGCTGTTCAGGGCAGATCAGTACCAGAGGATCATCTGAAAATTCCAGAGTCTGTAATTGGGGTGCAGGAAAAAAGCTAGAGATCAGTCCTAGCTTGGCAGTGCCGTTCACCAAAGCTGCAATGATGTCATTGCTTTCTGCTTCTTTTAAATCGATCTGGATATTTGGGTTATTTACCAAATACTGGGGTAATAATAGGGGCAGATACTCACTTTGTGCTGAAGAGTTACACCATAAGCTGATATTGGAATTGAGTCCTTCACTAAAGCCAGCCATGGCTTGAGACAATTGTTGTCCTTGTTGCAACAGGGCTTGGGCATGCTCAGCAAAGACCTGCCCTGCAAAAGTCATTTTTACCCCACCGGAATGGCGGCTGAACAGACTGACCTGATATTGCTGTTCCAGCTTTTTAATCCGTTCACTGGCCGCTTGTAAAGAAATGGCAGAGCGTTCAGCACCTCTGGTCAGGCTACCGGTATCGACTATATTGAGAAAAAGACGTAAATCAAAAAAATCCAGACGCATCGGCAGGATGCTCATATAAAAGATTAAGCCTATTTAAACAATTCTGGCGATATAAAAAAAGCAGCCTTATGGCTGCTTTTTTTATATGAATCTGGCTTATTTTTTTTCACCCAAAGCAAAGAACCAGTTCAGAAAGAGCGCTGCAAAGGTTGCTGTGCCAATACCGCCCAACGTAAAATTACCGAAGTTCAGGGCAAAGTCTCCTGTGCCCAGAATAATGGTCACGGCTGCGACCATCAGGTTTTTATTTTGTGAAAAATCGACTTTGTTTTCAATCCAGATTTTTGCACCGGCAATGGTAATCAGACCAAATACCACAATCGATGCCCCGGTCAGAATGGCGGTTGGAATGGTATGCACAATGGCACCAAACTTGGGTGATAATCCGAGGAAAATGGCAAAAACACCGGCCACGGCAAAAATGATGGTCGAGTACACTCGGGTCACAGCCATCACCCCGATATTTTCACCATAGGTGGTCATGCCAGGAGCACCGACACTGCCTGCAAGCGAGGTGGCGATGCCATCGGCCACGAAGGCTTTGCCAATGTGCGGATCAAGGTTTTCACCTGTCATAGCACCTACGGCTTTGATATGCCCCAGATTCTCGGCCACCAAAATAAATGCAATCGGTGCAATGATCAGCATGGCATTGGCATCAAAGGTCGGAGAATGAAACTCGGGAATCCCGAACCAGGCGGCTTGCTGAACCGGCAAGAAGTTAATGGCGGTGCCATAACCCATGACATTGCTCAGAAGATAATAGACCAAATAGGCCAGCAGCAGACCGATCAGCAATAACAAACGCTGCAGCAAGCCACGGGTAAAGACGGCAATCGACCCCATACACATCACGGTCAGCAAGGCCATCCAGGAGTTGAAATCATTGCCCATCACGTTTTTCACGGTGGCAGGTGCCAGATTCAGGCCAATGATCATGACCACAGCGCCAGTCACCACTGGCGGCATCAGTTTTTCAATCCAGCGTTTACCGGTGGCCATGACCACCACCCCAATCAAGGCATATAAAATACCGCAGGCAATAATCCCGCTTGCTGCCACTCCAATATTCGGATTTAAACCGCCGCCTGCACCGGCATAACCGGTTGCGGCAATCACCACACCAATAAAGGCAAAACTGGAACCCAAATAACTTGGAACACGTCCCCCGGTGATCAGAAAAAATAGCAGGGTACAGATGCCGGACATTAAAATGGCCAGATTGGGATCAAATCCCATTAAAAAAGGCGCCAGCACGGTTGCACCAAACATGGCAAAGGCATGTTGGACACCAAGCACCACAGTTTGTGCAGGAGGTAAATATTCTGCAGTACCTACCGGTCGTGCATCAATATTGCCCTGATAGGGGCGCCATTTTGGAAACCAGTTGGCCATAAAATGAGCACTCTTAAGATAAATTGTGCACATCATACTCTGGTTCTGTAGAAGATTTAATTGCTGCCAGTCGTATTTTGTTCAAATTAATTCACTGAGTTTCTTAAATAATTTACCAATCGGTAAAAGTGTTTATATTAAAAACAAAACTAAATCAGTGGATTGATTAATTGATTATGGCTACATGTCATGTATAAATAAATTTTATTCGATTTATGAAATAAATATTATTTCTGCAATTGACTGCTCAATAAAAAAGCACATCGGGTAGATGTGCTTTCAGTTAAGCTGAACAGATCAGCCGGTGTTGCGTAAACCGGCAGCAATTCCGGCAATACTGACCATCAAGGCATGGTCAACCGGGGTATGCTCGGCATTTTGCTCAGCCAGATAGCTGCGACGGCGTTTCATCAGTTCGGCCTGTAACAGGTGCAGGGGAAGCAGATAAGGCTTTCGCACACGCATGGACTGATCCAGGATGTCATTGCTGGTCAGCAGTTTTGATTCGCCTTTTAACGCCAGCAGGGTTTGTACCGCGTCTTTTAAGCGTTGACGCAGTTCATTGCCCAAGACTTTTAGATCTTCATCCTCGGTTAAATGCGACTCATAATACAGCGCCACATGACCATCTGCTTTGGAAAGCACCATTTCCAGCATATCAATCAGGGTCTGGAAATACGGCCATTGTTGCAGCATTTCATTCAGCAGCTCTTTTTGCCCCTGATCGATCACCTGATTAATGGCAGCGCCTGTGCCTAGCCAAGCCGGCAACATGAGACGAATTTGAGTCCAGGCAAATACCCAGGGAATGGCGCGCAGGGACTCAATCCCGCCACTAACTTTACGTTTGGCCGGGCGTGAACCGAGTGGCAACATCTGCAATTCCAGCTCTGGCGTTACAGTGCGCAGGTATTTGACGAAATGAGGGTTTTCACGAACTGTCTGGCGATAGACCTGAACCGACAGATCAGTCATCTGGTGCATCAGTTCACGCCATTCTGGTTTAGGCTCAGGGGGTGGCAACAGAGTGGCTTCTAGGGTTGCAGCGCTATAAATTTCCAGATTTTGCAGGGCAATGCCTTCCAGACCAAACTTAAAGCGAATCATTTCCCCCTGTTCAGTGACACGGATGGTACCGGAAATTGAACCGGGTGGCTGCGAGAACAGTGCCTGCTGGGTAGGTGCGCCGCCCCGGCTGATTGAACCGCCTCGACCATGGAATAAGGTCAGTTGTATGCCATGCTGTTTGGCAACCACGGTCAGCTCTTCCTGAGCACGATACTGCGCCCAGTTGGCAGACATAAAGCCGGCATCCTTGGCTGAGTCTGAATAGCCAATCATGACCTCATGTTTGCCCTGAATATGCTGTTTGTACCAGTGCATATTCCACAAGGTCGACATGGTGCTGGCTGCGCCGTCGAGGTCTTTTAAGGTTTCAAATAAAGGCACAACCCGTAACGGAGTTTTAATGCCGGCTTCTTTTTGCAGTAACAGCACGGCCAGTACATCACTTGGATATTCCGCCATGGAAATAATATACGCCCCCAGACATTCACTTGGCTGTTCCGCCAGAGTACGCATGGTGGCAAAGACCTCTTGCACATCTGGATGTTGAATCAGGCTGCCTACCGGTTCATTCAGATGTTTAGGCAGCAGCGGACGCTTGCTCTGTAATTCCTGCAACAGGAAGTTCTGACGCGCCTGTTCGGTCCAGGTTTCAAAATTACCCAGTCCCAGATATTCAGTAATGGCAGAAATCGCTTGACGATGGCGGCCTGATTCCTGGCGAATATCCAGTTTTAGCAATTCGATTCCGAAACTGTTTACCCGGTAGATAAAATCAAGCAGTTTGCCATTGGCAATCTCAGGCAGATTGCAGGCTTGTAATGAGCGATAGCAGAGCAGCAGAGGCTGTAGCAGCTCATCTTTGCTTTTGATGACCCGGCTATCATCGGCATCTTTATTGTGTAGTTTCTCGGCCAGCCAGTTGCGGGTGGCTTTCAGACGTTCCCGGGTATCACGTAGATATTCACGGTACGGTTCCGGATGTGCTTGTCCGAGTGCCTGTTGCAGCTCTTCACTACATTGCTGGATCGAGAGTTCCCAACGTAAATCTTCAATATCGCGCAGGTACAGGTCTGCGGCTTTCCAGCGTGACAGCCAAAGTACTTCCTGAGTCACCTGATGGGTCACATTCGGGTTACCATCGCGGTCGCCGCCCATCCACGAAGCAAAGCGTACTGGTGCGACGCTCAGAGGCAGAGGCTGGGTACAGTGTTCCTGTACCAGGCCATCCAGCTCACGAATGAATTTGGGTACGGCATTCCACAAGGTCTGTTCAATGGTGGTAAAGCCCCACTTTGCCTCATCAATCGGTGTCGGGCGATGCTGACGAATTTCATCCGTTTGCCAAGCAGAGGTGATCAGCTGTTTCAGTTCATTCAGTACAGCCTGACGTTCGCGTGGTGTCAATTTCTGCTGGTCACATTTTGACAGGCAGTCATTGATGTCATCATATTTTTGAATCAGGGTACGGCGGCTGACCTCGGTTGGATGTGCGGTCAGCACCAGTTCAATTTTTAATTCACAGATCTGTTGATACAGGGTGTCTGCGCTAATGTCCTGCTGCTTGAATTTTTCAAATAAGGGTACCAGCGGATTAGGAGACTCAGCCGTTTCATCAAACTCGCTTTGACGGCGGCGGCGCACCACATGGTATTGCTCGGCAATATTGGCAAAGTTGAGAAAATGGGTAAAAGCACGGGTCAGAGGCAGGATTTCATGATCTTCCAAACTCAGAAATAACTGTTCAAGCTGCTTTTCAGCTTCCACCTGGCCATCACGTGCGCCTTTGGATAAAGCCCGAATCTGCTCGACCTGATTAAACAAATCTTGTCCGGCATGGAGTTTTAGGGTTTCTCCCAGCAGGTTTCCCAGTAAACGTACGTCTTCGCGTAGTGGTGCATCAATCTGTTGAATCATTCTTGTGTTTCCCTCCCAGAACATCATTTGACTATACCCCGAATAGGTGACAATCCAAGCCCTATAAAGCTAAAAGTTAGCGGATTTTTGCTGTAATTTTTAGCAGATCTGGAACAGGAGAATAAAAAACAGCCAAGTCCTCAGGCAGGAGCAGGGGCATATTTCAGCATAAAGATCTCAATCGCCTGCTGAATGATCTGATGCTGTTCAGTCTGGCTCGGTGGTGGGCACAGGCCGAGCAGCACTTGATGGTGACGCATGCCCATCAGTAAAGAAACCATCAGTTCGGTCTGCTGTTGGGGTTCATCTGCCTGGATCAGCGCGAATTGCTGGGCACGGGAAAAAAACTCATTCCAGACCCGGTGCAGCTTGCTATGCGAGGCCTGATAAAAGCGTTCGGTCAGCGGACTTTGCTCTGCGGCCAGCTCCATGAGCAGCAGATCCAGCTTGATCGCTTCCGGCCGGTTGGCAATATTTAAAGAGCGGCTGCAGACCTGATACAGCGCCTGGGCGAAATTGCTGTCTGGTGCCAGTACTTGAGGATGTTCCTGCAAAATAGCTTCACAGGTATGTTCAATCGCGCAGCTAAACAGGGTCGCCTTGTCCTGAAAATGGTTATATACCGTCAGCTTCGTGACGCCGGCTGTACGCGCAATCTGGTTCATGCTGGAACCCTGATAGCCATGCGCCAGAAATAGTGCCTTGGCGGCCTCTAGTATACGTTGACGCTTTTCCAGATCTTTGGGTCGCCCCACAGGTATTTGCACAACTTCATCCAAAAAAAATCAATATAGCCAATGTATTAAGGGTGCTATTTTAATTAGTGTACCGAGTGGTATATTAATTAAAAAATGATCAGTTTAATATATCAGCCTATTTTGCCCTAAAAATGACGATTAGATAAGAGCGAACACGATGAGCAGGATTCAGAGCGCTTTGGCCAGCATGATTATTCTTTGTAGCATAGCCTTAGCCGGATGTAGCAAAGAGACGATGGCTACCGAACAGGAAGTTCCTTTTGTGATGGTGACGATGCCAAAAACCTCACAGCACGAACTGAAGAGTTATGCTGGAGAAGTACAGGCGCGTCAGCAAACGGCGCTGGCTTTTCGGGTCGGGGGGCAGGTCACCCAGCGTTTTGTCGAGGTGGGTGATCAAGTCAAAGTCGGGCAGGTTCTGGCGACGCTGGATATTAAAGATGCCCAGTTACAGCTCAATGCAGCACGTGCGCAGCTGGAAAGCGCCCAGTCGGCCAGTAAGGTTGCATCAGACGAATTACAGCGTTTCAAGCAGCTCTTGCCATCCAATGCCGTCAGCCGTTCGCAATATGACGCCGTAGATAATCAATACAAGGCGGCTTTATCTCATCTGAAACAGGCCCAGTCCAATTATGAGACTGTCAGGAACCAGACGGCTTATAACCAGCTGATTGCCAATAAGAAGGGTGTGATTACTGCACGCCATATCGAAGTTGGCCAGGTGCTGGCCGCAGGTCAGGCAGCCTTTGAACTGGCGATTGCCGGAGAGCGTGAGGTGGTCATTGGAGTGCCTGAACAGGCAATTGCCGGAATCAAAACCGGACAGGCCGCCGAGGTCACGCTCTGGTCCAAACCCGAAGAGAAATTTGCCGCTTTTGTACGCGAGATTTCACCTGCTGCGGATCAGTCACGTACCTTTAGGGTCAAGGTTGCCCTGCGCGAAGGCAACAGCCAGATTCAGCTCGGACAAAGTGCCCGGGTCTTCTTTCAGCACCAGCATGACAATATATTGAGTGTGCCCTTGTCCAGTGTGTCCGCCCATGGACAGCAGGCTTATGTGATGGTGGTCAAGCCGGACCATACGGTGCAGAAGCTGCCGGTGCAACTGGGCGCCTATGGCCGTGACAGTGTCGCGGTATTAAGTGGCCTGAATGCCACTGATTATGTGGTGGTGGGCGGTGTGCATCTACTGCATGAACGGCAGAAAATCCATCCGATTGATCGGGAAAACCGTAGCGTGACAATTCAGGCAGGGAGTTAAATATGAACTTTAACCTGTCTGAATGGGCCTTAAAAAATAAAGGGCTGGTGCTATATTTTATGATCCTGCTGGGTCTGATCGGGATCGTCTCTTATTCCAAGCTGTCACAGAGCGAAGACCCGCCATTTACCTTTAAAGTCATGGTGGTACAAACTTACTGGCCGGGCGCGAGCGCCAAGGAAGTCTCTTTGCATGTCACGGACCGGATTGAAAAAGAGCTGATGACCACCGGGCAATATGAGCGGATCATGGCCTATTCACGTCCGGGCGAATCCATGGTGACCTTTATTGCCAAGGATTCTTTACATTCCAATGAAGTTGCCGATGTTTGGTATAACGTTCGTAAAAAAATCAATGACATCAGCCATGAACTGCCGCAAGGTGTACAAGGCCCATTTTTCAATGATGAGTTTGGCGATACTTTCGGTAATATCTATGTAATCAAGGGCGCAGACTTTGATTATGCCACGCTAAAAGACTATGCAGACCGTCTGCAACTCCAGCTGCAGCGTGTTAAAGATGTGGCCAAGGTGGAACTGATTGGCTTGCAGGACCAGAAAATCTGGATTGAAATCTCCAATACCAAAGCCACCCAGCTCGGTATTCCGGTGACTGCCATTCAACAGGCACTACAGCAGCAAAATGCCATGACCCATGCCGGTTTTTTTGAAACCGCCTCAGACCGGATTCAGGTTCGGGTGAGTGGTGCATTGCAGAGTGTGGAAGAGCTGCAACAACTACCGCTATATGTCAATGGGCAGACCATCCAGCTGGGAGATGTGGCAGAGGTTTATCGCGGTTTTACTGACCCGGCCCAGCCTCGTATGCGCTTTATGGGCGAGAATGGGATTGGTATTGCGGTGTCGATGCGCAAAGGCGGCGATATTATTGCCCTGGGTAAAAATCTGGAACAGGAATTTGCCCGTCTGCAAAAAACCTTGCCACTGGGCATGCAGCTACAGAAAGTTTCCGATCAGCCGGTTGCGGTCAAGCGCAGTATCCACGAGTTTATGAAAGTGCTGGCCGAGGCCGTGATTATCGTGCTGCTGGTCAGTTTTTTCTCTCTCGGTTTCCGGACCGGTCTGGTGGTGGCCTTTTCGATTCCGCTGGTGCTGGCCATGACCTTTGCCGGCATGAATTTATTTGATGTCGGGCTGCATAAAATTTCTCTGGGGGCTTTGATTCTGGCCCTCGGCCTGCTGGTAGATGACGCTATCATTGCGATTGAAATGATGGCGATCAAGATGGAACAAGGCTTCAATCGCTTACAGGCTGCGGGTCATGCCTGGCGTACGACCGCTTTTCCAATGCTGACCGGCACCTTGATTACTGCTGCCGGTTTCCTGCCGATTGCAACAGCCGCGTCCAGTACCGGCGAATATACCCGTTCCATTTTCCAGGTGGTGACCATTGCCTTATTGATGTCCTGGGTGGCTGCAGTTCTGTTTGTGCCCTATCTGGGGGACAAGTTGCTGCCGGACTTTAATCAGGATTTAGTGCAAAAAGCGCCTTGGTATCAGCGTATATGGGCACGTCTGCGCAAACAGCCTGAACCTGCACCGGTCGTGCATCAGGCCGGGGAAGCGCATGATCCTTATCAGACCCGGTTTTATCAGGGCTTTCGGCGCTGGGTCAATACCTGTGTGACCTATCGCAAAACCGTGATTGCTGCGACCCTGGGTATTTTTATCTTATCGATTGTGATGTTTAAACTGGTTCCTCAGCAGTTCTTCCCGCCCTCGAATCGTGCTGAAATTCTGGTGGATTTAAAACTGGAAGAAGGGGCTTCACTGAAAGCCACCGAAGCAGCGGTCAGGAAGGTCGAGCAGTTCCTGTCCAAGCAGGAGGGCATCGACAATTATGTGGCCTATGTGGGCATCGGTTCGCCACGTTTCTATTTGCCGCTGGACCAGCAGTTGCCCCAGACCAGTTTTGCCCAGTTTGTAGTATTGGCCTCTTCCCTGGAAGATCGGAATGAAATCCGCAAATCCTTAAGTGACCAGATTCGGGTGCTATTGCCCGAGGTCAGGACACGTGTGTCTTTACTGGAAAATGGCCCGCCTGTTGGCTATCCGCTGCAATTCCGGATTTCGGGAGAAGATCTGGTTCTGGTTCGTGAATGGGCACAGAAAGTGGCGACAACGGTGAGCCAAAACCCGAACAGTACCAATGTCCATCTGGACTGGGGTGAGCCGAGCAAAATGATTCAGCTGGAGATCGATCAGGACCGTGCCCGTCAGCTCGGAGTCAGCAGTACGGACCTGGCCAATTTCCTGAACAGCTCGATTTCAGGGGCAGTAATAGATCAGTTCCGGGAAAAACGCGAGCTGATTGAAATCCGGTTGCGGGGGGATGAAGCTGAACGGGTCGATGTCGGTTCACTCAGCAGTCTGGCGGTGCCGACTGCAACAGGTCATGCGGTGCCTCTGGCGCAAATTGCCAAGATTGAATATCGCTTTGAAGAAGGCCTGATCTGGCATCGTAACCGCTTGCCCACCATTACCGTACGTGCCGATATTCGCAGCCAGTTGCAACCTGCAACGGTGGTCAAGCAGCTGCAAGATGAGCTGGACCAAATCCGTACTGAGCTGCCGAGTGGTTATCTGCTGGAGGTAGGGGGGACTGTGGAAGAGTCTGCTCGTGGCCAGCGTTCGGTCAATGCCGGTATGCCATTATTTTTAGCTGTGGTTATGACCCTGCTGATGATTCAGCTCAAGAGTATTTCCCGGGCTGTGATTGTGTTTTTAACCGCACCACTGGGGCTGATTGGTGTGGTCCTATTCCTGTTAATTTTCAATAAACCTTTCGGCTTTGTTGCCATGCTCGGCACGATTGCGCTGTCGGGCATGATCATGCGGAACTCACTCATCCTGATTGACCAGATTGAACAGGATATTCGGGCCGGGGAATCGCAGTGGGATGCCATTATCAATGCCACGGTGCGCCGTTGCCGGCCTATTGTGCTGACTGCTTTGGCGGCAGTTCTCGCCATGATTCCCTTATCCCGGAGTATCTTTTTTGGACCGATGGCCGTTGCCATCATGGGAGGATTGATTGTAGCGACTTTATTGACGCTATTTTTCCTGCCTGCCTTATATGCGCAGTGGTTTAAAGTAAGAAAAAGTGTAGATTCTGTTTAAATTTGTCATAATTTTAGGTGCGAAATATTGAAAATTTCAATATAGTAGGGCCTGCTATTTTAATAATTCGAACAAGATACGCTGCTGTAAATTTGGCGCTGTGCTGAACAGCACACTAAGGTTGAAAAACATGAATTCAGACACTCTTACCAAGATGCGACGTTCCCTGGGGATAGCTTATGTGTTCATGTTTTTGGCCTTGTTTACGGTGGTCAGTGGTTTATTGGCCTACTGGCTGGCACGTAAAGTCAGCCAGCTGGATTATGCCGAAGTTTGGTTACAGGCACAGGCCTTGTGGATCATGCGCAATATCGTGATTTATATCGTTCTGGCAGCCTTTGCAGCACTGTGGTTTATTCCTCTGTTTTTCTTTGCCTGGGACAGTCAGCTTTGGGTAAAAGCTTGTACGGTAACTGGTGTCATCTTCAGCTTTATTGCCTTTATTTTCCTGATCAATGCTTGGTTTAAAGGCATTCATAAATTTACGCAAAGCAAAGCTGTTTTCTAAAATCTACATTTTTTTCAGTATTCCCCTTGTAAAACTTGGTTTGACCCCAATTTCAGACCACAGTTGAGTATGAAATAAATTCCGTGAGGAGCATCGCCAGACATGGCTAAACGTGATTATTATGAGGTTTTGGGTATCGCTAAAACCGCTAGTGATGATGAAATTAAAAAAGCCTACCGTAAGTTGGCGATGAAATATCATCCAGACCGTAACCCGGACAACCCTGAAGCTGAAGAGAAGTTTAAAGAAGCTGCGGAAGCCTATGAAGTGCTATCCGACAGTGAAAAACGCAGCATGTATGACCGTATGGGCCATCAGGCCTTTGAAGGTGGTATGGGGGGCGGCGCAGGCGGCTTTGGCGGATTCAGCGCAGAAGATATTTTCAGCCAGTTTGGTGATATTTTCGGGGGAGCGTTTGGCGGAGGTGGCCGTGGCCAGCAACGCCAGCGCCGTGGTTCAGACCTGCGCTATGTGATGGAGCTGACGCTGGAAGAAGCGGTCAAGGGCGTCAAAAAAACCATTACTTTTACTGCACCGGCACCTTGTGAGGCTTGTGATGGTAAAGGTTCTAAAAACCCACATGATGTAGAAACCTGTCCGACCTGTCATGGTGCCGGTCAGGTGCGTATGCAGCAAGGCTTCTTCTCGGTACAGCAAACCTGTAGCACCTGTCGTGGTCAGGGCAAGATCATCAAGAATCCATGTAATAAATGTCATGGCTCGGGTGTATCTGAACGTCAGCAAACGCTGGAAGTGACTATTCCTGCGGGCGTGGACAATGGCGACCGTGTACGTCTGACCGGTAAAGGTGAAGCGATCCGTGATGGTCAGTCAGGCGATCTATACGTTGAAGTAGTGGTGCGTGAGCATGAAATCTTCCAGCGTGATGGTGCCGACCTGTATATGGATGTGCCTGTTTCAATTGCGGATGCAGCTTTGGGTAAAGAAGTGCAGATTCCAACTCTGGATGGGCGTGTCAGTCTGAAAATTCCTGAAGGCACTCAAACCGGTAAACTGTTCCGTTTACGGGGTAAGGGCGTGAAGCCGGTACGTTCGACCATGCAAGGTGATTTGCTCTGTCGTATCGTGGTGGAAACACCTGTCAATCTGTCCGCACGTCAACGTGAATTATTGAAAGAATTGCAAGCGACTATGGAAGGTGAGGGAAGCAAGACCTCTCCAAAGAAAAAATCATTCTTTGACCGCTTATTTGACTGATCCAGCTTTCAGAGTTCTAAAAAGGACGCTTAGGCGTCCTTTTTATGGGCTATAAGAAATTTTCACCTTAGATAGGCTTCTATTTTAATTCTCAATCCTGCTTAGGCTCAGGTTTTATACACTTGAATAGTTGGCTTGTTTTTATAATCTCTCTGAGAGGCGTATCCAGTCGTGTAAATGTCTGCTTCAAGAAGCTGGATGACTTTATTCTTTTGCGTAGTGGCCTTTTTATAAAATAAATAAATATGTATATAAGAAAACTTGATTATTTTTATTTTTAGTGTATAGTGGGTTTAACTAGAAAAAAGTCTTGTTTCGGTAAATCTTCTTTAAGTATCGCAGTTTTATTTATAATCCTTCGTTTTTTCAGATTTTAAGTCTCATTCTTTATTATTTCAAAGTTATACTCAGTCAATAGCTTGGCTAAAAATTATTAAAAATTAATAGGATATATATATGTCAAACTCTAATGTCGTTAAAGGTACGGTAAAGTGGTTTAATGAAACTAAAGGTTTTGGTTTTATTCAACAAGAAGCTGGTCCAGACGTTTTTGCTCATTTTAGTGAAATTGCGAACTCAGGTTTTAAAACTTTATTTGAAGGCCAACAAGTTGAATTCAGCGTAGCACAAGGACAAAAAGGCCCGAATGCTGTAAATATTGTTGCTATCTAAGTAATTGTAAGTAGTACTATAAAAAAGCACTTATGAGTGCTTTTTTTATGATTTTTAAATTTAATAAGAGCTTTCCACATTGGGAAAATCTAACAACTAGGATATAAATTGTTAAAAAATAATAATTTAATTGCAAAATCTCAAAATGGTACTGAAATTTTAGTATCGTTAACCCCGTTAAATAAAATGCAAAATACACGTCAAGGTTTAAAAACAGTGGAAGTCGGTAAAAGAGTTCTTCTAGAGTCAGGTATTGAAGTTGACTTAAATCTAGATGGGCGTAGTTTTTATACTTCTTCAAATAATTTATTTAAGCTCAATCATAGAGTTTCTAAAATTTAAAATCCTTTAGTATTAAAACCTTAGATTGATATTTCCTTATTATAATATTTCCAGAGAAAAAAATGCTTAAACAAAATATCTGTGTTAAAGATCAGTTTGGGGTTAAATACTCCATACAAGCTACCTTTAATGATCATGCTTCTAATTTTCATTCTAATATAAAACATATCACGGTAGAGGGTGAAAATATCCGCCCCAGTCTTGAAATGCTGTTTAAAAGTGGGTTAAGTGGGAAAATTTTCAAAATTTTATCCTTAACTTAAATTTGCATGTGAAGTGTAATACCATGTTGTTGCCATCCTGCCTGACTCGAACTGTTAAAGCCGCGTCTTTTTCTTGAGCGATGATTCAAACGTAGCATGATTTTTGAGAGCTATTCATCTATACCGTTATTCAAATCGCTAACTTTGCTAATAATCTTCTGATTAAGCCATTGGTATATTCTTTCGAGTCTTGTTGCCAAGCGCTATAGACATCAGCAAAAGATTCATTTATCTCTCTTCCTTCAGCAGCAGGCTCATGCAGGCTGAACTCCTTACCATTGTCTGCGGTAATGGTTTTTAGCAGATCTTGGATAGGTTGGAACAGACGGATTGTGGTTCGGCAGATTTCCTCTGCCTGAGGTGAGCGGTACTTTTTCAACCAGAGATAGCCTGTCTGCCGATCTTCAATCGAAACCAGTGCTTGCGAATGGTTCTTGCCCACCCTCTACCTATTTCCAGATCAGCAAAGCCAGTGCACTGCTCAATTTTAATAAGCCCATCCTGAATACTTTTACGCTTACTGAACGGGTGACGGGTTCCAGAAAAGCCCTCCATCGGATAGGGCATAAATCTGATATTTTTCTTCCTTTCCCTATTTTAAGCTCTGTTGCATTGTATTTGAAAATGCAAGCAATAAAAAAAGCACCATTTGGCGCTTTTTTAAAGATCAAAATTTTAGCGTTTGACCACGATGGAATCGATACCACTATTTTGCAAGGTTTGCTGGGCAATAATGGCGGCGTCGGCTGAATCATAAGGGCCGGAAACAACACGGTACCAGATCTTGCCATTTTCCACACTACGTACCACATCTGCCGAGAGGCCATTTAAAATAATTTCAGCACGACGTGCATCTGCCTGATCCGGATCATCAAAACTGCGGACCTGCAGAATATAACTGGCGGGTGCGGGTTGTGGTGCTTCCGTCATTTCCTGACCGGGTTCTAGCGTGCTTTCAGGTTCAGTCACTTCAGGCTTAGGAGCTTCCACAATCACAATGGTATCTTGGGATTTGGCTTCAGGAACGGCCTGCTCTGGAATCGGAGTAACTTGTTGCTGTGGCAACAGGTCATAAAAACGGTAATCCTCATTGGTCTCTTCTTCCTGATAATGCTGGGAAGTGACCTGATTTTTAGGTTTGACGGGCTCCCAAGGTTTCCACAACAGGAGAGCCATTAAAAAACTTAACACGATTAAAATGATCACGAGTGTGCCAAGCCAAGCTGGAATCAGTGGCTTTTTAGGCTTATTCGGTCTTTGAGATACACCGCGCTGCGTTTTTCCAAACACTGGGGATTTCCTCTTCTTTATATTTTGATAGGAAAGGCATAACAGCAGTTATGCCCTTACTATAGCGCAATCCTGAGGCATCAGGATCTAAATATTCTTATTTAGATTGCAAACTTTCAAGATTTTATAATTTACTTGAACTTTCAAATAGATATAAAAGTCAGGAAAACCATGAGCAAGGCAGAGCAATGGCAAAAGGTCGCCTGCTGGCTCTGCACAGCTTTCATCTTCTGAGCATGCAAAGTAGTGCTTTGCTATATAGACTTATTTTGTGCCAAGCTCTCGTCTTGCGTCAATGTAAAAGCAGTGCTTTACATTGACTCGGGTGCAGAGACGCCCAGAAGTTCCAGACCATTACGCAGAACCTGACGTACGTTGACCGATAACAGCAAACGTGCCTGGGTTAATTCTGCATCATTACCCAATACCTTGTTTTCGTTATACCAGCCATGGAACAGGGCAGCCAGTTCTTTCAGGTAGTTCCCAATCTGATGCGGTTCATAGCTGTTGGCAGCGCGCAATACAATTTCAGGATAGGCAGCCAGTTTGGCCAGAATTTCAGTTTCGGCCTCCAGTTCCAGTTTTGCAGCCAGAGCCCGTGCACTCGCTGCATCAAAGTTCACCCCGGTAGTCACAGCTTTTTCTAACATACGGCAGATACGGGCATGTGCGTACTGGATGTAGTACACCGCATTGTCCTTGCTTTGCGATACTGCCAGATCCAGGTCAAAGTCGATGTGCTGTTCAGATTTACGCATGACATAATAGAAGCGGGCCGCATCGTTACCGACCTCTTTACGCAGGTCACGCAAGGTCACGAACTGGCCTGAACGGGATGACATTTGCACCATCTCGCCACCACGCCATAAGCTGACGAACTGTACCAAAAGTACGGTCAGTTTCTTTGAGTCATAACCCAGCGCATCAATGGCTGCTTTCACACGTGCAATATAGCCATGGTGGTCTGAACCCCAGATATCAATAATATCGGTATAGCCACGTTGTAATTTGTTCAGGTGGTAGGCGATGTCAGAAGCGAAATAAGTGGTCTGTCCGTTACGGCGTTTGACCACACGGTCTTTTTCATCGCCAAATTCAGTTGACTTGAACCAGATATTGCCTTCAGCTTCATACAGGAAACCACGCTGATCCAGCGTCTGTAATGCTTCTTCAATTTTTTCAGTCAAAGAGGCTTCACTGAACCATTGGTTAAAAGTAACTCCAAACTCGCCCAGGTCATCTTTAATGTCATCCAGAATGGCTTTGAGCGCAGCCTGATGGAAGACACGGTAGCCTTTACCGAGCAGGGTTTGTGAGTTAAAAATCAGGCCATCAATATGTTTTTCTTTATCGCCTGACATAACCACTTTATTGCCTTCAGCATCTAATTCAGCGGCGTATTGCACATCTTCAGGCACGTCTTTATACACGTCAGCCACAGGGCGTACATGTGCATCGCCCTCTTGGTCGATAATGCTTTGTGCGATTTCTTTAACGTAATTGCCTTGGTATGCATTTTTCGGGAACACCAGTTCCTGACCGTTTAATTGCAGATAACGTAAATAGGTTGACGTTGCCAGAATATCCATCTGACGGCCGGCATCATTGACATAGTATTCGCGGTCTACTTTGGCACCGGTGGCCTCAAGCAGATTGGCCACAGTCATGCCATAAGCTGCCCCACGGCCATGACCTACATGCAGGCTAGACGTCGGGTTAGCCGAAACAAATTCGACCTGAATGCGTTTTTCCGCATTGGCCTGAGTACGGCCATAAGTCGCTTGTTGGGCCTGAATCTGATCCAGTACGGCAAAGCGCTGATTGGCATTCAGAAAGAAGTTGATAAAGCCCGGTCCTGCAATTTCGGCCTTGCTGATATCTGCCACTTCAGGTAACGCAGTCAGGATTTTTTCTGCTAAATCACGTGGCTTCATACCGGCAGCTTTAGACGCGATCATGGCAATATTTGAGGCAAAGTCACCATGGCTTCGGTCCTTGGTACGCGTCAAACTACTTGTGTTGTTCCAGTCAGATGGGAGTACGCCTTGTGCCTGTAAAGTTTGCACTGCATGATCGAGAGCTGCTTGTATTGCCGTATTCATAATCAGTCGAAAATAGATATCGCAGAAAAACAGCAAATATAGCAAATTTCATGCTCTTTAGGTAAAACCATTTGGACGAAATACAATTTATGACAATGCAGAAAAAATCACTCATCCAGAAATTTTTTTATTTAAACTTGAAAAAATCAAAATAGGTATCATGTGAAAATCATGATAATTTCGAATGCTCTACTTTAAGGCCCAAACACTGCTTTCAAAGGAATGAATTTGGCTTAATATGAGTATTTTGCACACAGTCTAAGAGTCAGTATGAATTCGCAACAACGCCCGGTCCTGATCGGCAATATTCCTAAACTTCCGGCGAAATGGGCCTTAATTATAGTGCCTTTTATTTTATCCTGCCTGATGAGCGGCATTATTTCCATGATCAACATGCTGCGCAATTTAGGCTGGATCGAAGGCTTTATGGCACTCTGGTTTCACAACTGGATGATTTCCTGGGCCATTGCCTTTCCTATTGTGGTAACGCTATTGCCTTTTGTACGTAAATTCACAGGTTTATTTGTGGATATGTCGGGCAATCCACCCTCCAAATAAACATTGATCCGGCAACCCTCCTGCTACTGAATCCTGCTCAATAAAAAATAAGGTCAGGCTGTTTTAGGGCAGAGGCGTGTAGGAGGCGGAGTCAAGCTAAATCAGGTGCTCAACTACAGCACGGATAATGCCCAGCACTAAACCGATACAGGCACCTACCACAACGCCATTAACCCGGATCATATGCAGGTCGCCACCCACTTCATTTTCAATCTTGTCGATCATCTCGGTTGAATCCCATTCGTGAATGCGTTCGCTGATAAAACGAATCACTTTTTCACTATACTGGTCACTGAGCTCAACCGCGAGGCTACTCAGGCGTTGGTTGAGCAGCTCCCGTACAGCCGTATTGGAAACGATATTTTCCCCGACCTGCTGTATGGCCACCCGCAGGTTCTCTGCAATCCCCGAGTCCGGTTTTTGTAGATCGTCCTTGATCGCATCGCATAAAATCACCACCGCACCACTGATAAAGTTCAGTACCTGCGGACTGTCAAGCAGGGCATTTTTAGTGTCATTCAAACGCTGGCTGGCCAGACTGTCATGATCCGCCAGTTGCAGCATCAGCTCCTGAGCTGCGGCCTCAATGTGAAGGCGCCAAGGATGAGCCGGATCTGCCAGCATGGCCTCCACCCGCTGGATGACGGAGTCTATACTGCGCTGCTGCACATCAATACCGATCCAGCTGGCACCTTTGGCCAGTCGCCAGACTCCCATTTCCTTAAACAGGGTACGGGTCAGTTCGCGGGTCTGTTCCGGATGCGAGGTCATCCAGGCATGTACCACATCCAGGCCGCGTTGTAATACATCCTGATGGAAATCATTTTCTAAAACGGCACGCAGCATTTCACTGGCCAGGGTATTGATCTGGGTGTTTCTGACCCATTGCACACTGTTGCTGTGGACAAATCCGGCAATTTGCTGCTGTCCGACAAATTCAAACACTTTAGGAACGGTCTGCTGAATGACCTGGGTGACCTGAGTGCTGTTATGCGGGTTGGCCAGCCAGCGTCCCGCCGCTAGACTCAAATCGGTATCGGCTAGGCTGCGCTCGACAATTTGGGGTGAGAGAAAATTTTCTTGAACAAAGCGTCCCATCGACTCGGCAATCCGGGCCTTGTTGCGCGGAATAATTTCGGTATGATCCCGCAGGAATTTTGGAATGGGCAGCTGGCCAAAAGGATTGCGAAACAGCACCGTAATGGCATACCAGTCAGCCAGTCCACCCACCACGCCCGCTTCGGCTGAAAGCATCAAGATATGAATCAGCCAGACATATTCAGGCAGCAGCTTGGCAGCAACCATCAGGGCCAACCAGGCCAGTACCGCCACCACCAGAGCGATCGTGGCAAAACGTTTACTGCGTTGTAAGCTCGGTGATGGTTGTTCTTTCTGCATACATGATCCTGTTATTGAGGAGTTGCCGACTGGGGTTGCAGGACTGTACCGGATGGACCCACTCCATATTTAGCGCCAAGTGACTGTAAAATCAAGCGCGCATCAAAGGCATCCTGAGGTGCCTGGCCGGCCCGGAAGCACTCAATGGTATAGGCCACCTGGGCCGGGTCCAGAGTCACGGTATAAGGGCGGTCATAAAATGGATCTGGCCAGAACCCTGGATAACGGCGGTAGTAAGCAGAGGGATAGAAGCTCGGTGCAGGATAGACAATCGCCTGACGGGGAGGCTGCTGAGTCCGGTTGCTTGGATCATCCAGAACGCGAAAAAACTGGAAGCCATTCTGTACCGTTGTTTGGGCGGCTTTCAGCAGGGTAATTTCTTCTGCCGTAGCAAAACTCATATTGGGACGGGCCTGAAAGCTGATCCGGTAAGTCGTGGCATTTAAAGGCGTCGTGTTATAGCGCCCTAACTGATCAAAGGTCAAAGGTTTGGAGGGTGTGGTTGCGCAGCCACTCAGGCCAAGTGCAACAACCAGACCAAGTCCTAATAGGGTGTTTTTCATCTCCAATCTCCTGATAGATGATCCAGCAGTCGCAGAGCTTGAAAGGGAGAGTCAAAAACTGCTGTCTGGCTGGGTCAGGAAAGTTAACTCTTCAGCGGTCGATGGGCGACCTAAAATCCGGTTACGGTGAGGATAACGCCCAAAGCGGTCAATAATCACCTTATGCTTTTTTTCAAACTCCAGATTAACCGGATTGCCCAGATGCTGGAACAGCTCCAAGGCATATTCATGAATCAGTCTGGATTCGCTATGCATGAACGGCATGTACAGGAAACTGCATTGTTCCGGGCTGAGCTGTTTGTCCAGATCCAGGCTAATTGTCTCCTGAGCCAGAGCCAGAGCCAAGGGGTCCTGGGCAAAGGCTTGAGGAGAGTCACGAAACAGATTGCGGGAAAACTGATCCAACACAATAATTTCAGCCAGTCGGCCTGCTATGCTTTTGCGCCAGCACCAGAGTTCGCCACGAGCTGCCTGTTGATGGATACTCATGAATTGTTGTGCAATATGCTGATCAAATTCCAGACTTTTGCTAAACCAGAAGGGCTGATGGTCGGCGTGGAACCAAAAGTCTAAAACATCTTGATAATTCATAATATTTACAATTCTTTAGTCTGTATTGGTTAATAAATCACAAATTTCACATGTCTTATAGAGGAACTTTGTGTTAAAAAATTGCCCAGTTAAAAATCAATAGTTTGCCTGAAAACCCGGCAGGATGTAATGTGCCGACCAGAAATCACGTTATACTGCTATAAATTGATGATTCTACTTTATTAATAGTTACCCCCATGAAGCGAGATTGTAATGAGTCAACCTGAATCGACCGCCCACGATGTATTACCTGACTGGGTGGATTCATCACTCATCCAAGGAATGCTGCGCGGTATCGAGCGCGAAAGCTTGCGTATGCAAAGCAACGGTTTCTTGTCCCAAGCGCCGCATCCTCGTGCCCTAGGTTCAGCCCTGACTCATCCACATATCACCACTGATTATTCTGAAGCCTTAATGGAGTTTATCACTCCACCGCAAAGTAGCATTCAAAAAGCCTTGGACTATCTGACCGATATTCATGCCGTCGCGCATCGCCAGCTGGAGAATGATGAAAAGCTCTGGCCGCTGTCGATGCCGTGCATGCTGGACCACAGTGATGAAAATATTCCGCTGGCCCAATATGGGACGTCTAATATCGGGCTGTTTAAAACCCTGTACCGTCATGGCTTGGGGGCGCGTTATGGCCGCCGTATGCAGACCATTTCCGGGGTACATTATAATCTGTCTTTCCCGGATCATTTCTTTGAAGCCCTGCAACAGCAAGAAAGCGATGAAAATTTACGGGCACTCAGCTTGCAGGACTATCGCAGTCACCGTTATATGGGGCTGATCCGTAACTTTATCCGCCTGACGCCACTGGTGATTTTTCTGGTCGGGGCCAGCCCGGCGGTCTGCCAGTGCTTTATGAGTGGCCGAGATCATCATTTACTGCCGCTGGTTAAAGGCACCCTGTATACCCCGTATGCGACTGCTTTGCGCATGGGACGTTTTGGCTATCAGAACTCTGCACAGAAGCAACTGGGCATTCACTACAATGACCTGCAAGGCTATCTGGAAGGGCTGCAAAAAGCCGTCAAAACCCCTTATAAGCCCTTTAGTCGTCTGGGCCTGAATGACCCGCAGGGACAGCCAATCCAGATCAATGATCATGTACTGCAAATTGAAAATGAATATTACAGTCTGGTGCGTCCCAAACAGGTCCCCGAAGCTGGTGAGACCCCGTCACAGGCCTTGCAAAACCGCGGGATTGGCTATGTCGAGCTACGGGCGGTAGACGTCAACCCGTATAGCCCGATTGGTATTAATGAAGATACTGCCGGTTTCTTGGAAGTGGTGGCATTGTACTGTCTGCTGCAAGACAGCCCGGCGTTGTTGGCTGCAGAGCAGGAAATTATTGAACGAAATCAGACTGAAGTGGTCAATCGTGGCCGTGCCTTCAATGCCGCTATTGTCGAAGATGGCCAGCATTATCCGATTGAAGACTGGTGTGCCCGGCTGCTGACACGTATGAAGCCCTTGGCTGAGCTGCTTGACCAGACTTATGACACAGGACTTTATCAGCATGCCATGCAGATCATGCAAGGTCGGGTCGATGAAGTCGATGCCACTTTATCTGCCTTAATTGTCGGAGATATCCGTGCTGCAAGCAGCATGTGGCATTTTGGACAGCATCTGGCCCAGCAGCATAGTCAAGTCTATGAATCGCATCCGCTCAGTGCCGAAACAGCAGCTTATTTTGATGAAATATCACAAAGCTCATTGCAACAACAACAGCAGCTCGAGCAAGCGTGCAGTATCAACTTCAGTGATTATTTAGCGCAATATCGATAAAACAAGAAAAGAGGATTGACCATGCAATGGAGTTATCGCGGGGTAAGCGGCATGCTGTTTTTGGCTGCCGTGGTCGGGATGGTATTTGCACTTTATCTTGAACATGTCCAGGGACTGGCCCCTTGTCCGCTCTGCGTGTTTCAACGCATCGGGCTTATTGGCTTGGGACTCATCTCCCTGATCGCTTTTTTGCACAATCCAGCCTCCAGTCTGGGCAAGCGTCTGTATGCCTTGTTAGGTGCTTTGAGCATGTTATGGTCAGCCGGGGTGGCTGCACGGCATGTCTGGCTACAGAGTCTGCCACCGGATAAGCTGCCGAGCTGTGGTCCCGGTCTGGAGTACTGGCTGGATACCCTGCCGATGAAGGCAGTATTGCAGCAGGTACTGAATGGTTCAGGGGAGTGTGCAGTGGTTGACTGGAGCTTTCTGGGGCAGTCCTTGCCGGTATGGTCACTGGTATTTTTCAGTGTATTATTACTGATTAGCCTGTGGCAGCTCTTGCGTAAATATCCGGCCAAGCCGCTAAAACGCCTGCGAGATCAATACTAAGCAATCTAAAAAGCTCTCATCAGAGGGCTTTTTTCAGGTTAAGGCAATGCCTTCAATACTGTTCAGGTCGACCAGGTGCTGATAAATCTGGGTGCAATTCTCATCTTCCACACTTGGGTAAAACCAGCGTGCAATCTGTTCAGCCACCAAGGGATGGTATTGAATTTCAAAATGGTTCAGGCCATAGAAAATTGCCTTATGGGCATCTGGCACTTTCAGATCGTAGCGTGGATTTGGATGTTCTCCCAGCGCACTTTTGACGCTGACCAGATAGTCTCCAATCACATTACGGGTCTTGTTCTTGCGCTTTTCCAGTTCGATCGTTCCGGCCACCAGATAGGCATCGATATGTGAAGGAATCGGTGCCGGTTTGCGGTTGTCATCCATAAAGCCAATCCGTACCGGATTATGCTCCCAGTCATCATCGCGTACGCTGCCATAGCGCAAGTCCAGAATACCGTTGCTGCGAATATTGACGAGATGCCCGACAATTTTCACCAAAGGAAAATGTCCGAGTTTGTCTTGGAGGTTAAAACCGAAACGTTCTAGTACGGCCCCATGATGAGGTGAACCCAGACAGACCAGATTCTCGACCATGGGAATCCAGTCATGAACATTCTGCTTGCCATAAAACAGGGCACTTCGGGAGACCAGTCCCCCCATACTGTGGCCGATCAGGTCAATGCTGGTAATCCCCGGATTACACTGGACAAGTTCCTGCAAGGTGTTGGCCAGACTGTGACCATTGGCAGAAATCCGTCGTCCGGTATTGTAGTGCAGATAGAGCATGGTATTGCGGTCACGTTGCGCCAGCAGTTTTTCACCAATTCCTTCATATTTGTGGTTGGACCAGTCCAGATGATTCATACAGAGTCCATGCACAAACAGGCTAATCCGTCCAGTCAGCTCACCTTGCTGTAAAGAACCATAATGATCATAAATGAGCATTGGCAGGGCCAGCGGATTCTGATGTTTTATCAAATAGTCACCGATAATGCCGTTCAAGGCACTGACTAAAAAATGCAGGGTCGGAGTTAAAGGCCTATGATGCAATTTGGGAAAGTGTTCAATAATTTGACGCAAACCGGGTGCAATCAGAGTATTGCCATAATGAAAAATCATGTCATACGACGACTGGTACAGTCGGGCAATATAAGGGATATTTTGCAGGCTTTTGGCGTTCTGGTCACTAAGGCCAAACATGCTGAGTAAAATTTCACGCTGAATAGTTTTAATCAGTTCCTGGGCCACATCGTTCAGGCGCATGGTCACCAGCTGGGCCAGACCTTCCAGTACATCTGCCTGGCTGGGTGGCGTTCGATCCCATCGGCAGTAAGTTTCATGCAATGGTGTTAAACTTGGCATTTGCTTCTGTCCTTTTAATCAACCGTGTAGAGATCTCTTTCTTTTTAAAGTACTTCACGGTATAAATTCTTTTTCTGTAAAGAGTCTGAATCCTTTGCAATACTTTTAACATAGCGAGAATTACACAACATTCAGGGCTTTTTTGTCTGACAATTTAAGCAATTTCAGCTGAGAAAAATGCGAGGTATTTCACATTTTCCAGAGAAATTTCAATCATTGATCAATATGAATAAATACTGATGAATATTATTTATTTACATGGATTTCAGAGTGGAAGCCATTCCATTAAAGGACAGTTATTACTGCAATTTTGTAAAAAATATCCTGAAATCACCATACATTTACCAGATTTAAATATGCCGCCTCAGGCTGCAGTTGAAAAGGTTTCGGAACTGATCCGCAGTTTGCCTCAGGTGGCACTGGTCGGCAGCAGTCTGGGCGGATTCTATGCGACATATCTAGTCGCAAAACATGCGGTTCCGGCTGTACTGATTAACCCGGCAATGCGACCATGGCAGCTGTTTCGTGAACTGTTTCAGGCGGAGTTGCCCTATCCTGTGCATCCGAATTGGAGTCTGGATGTGGCAGATCTGGCACAGCTGGAGCAACTGGCGCTAAATCCTGCTCAAGATGCAGACAAAATACTGGTGCTGCTGCAACAAGGCGATGAAGTTTTGGATTATCGTGAAGCACATCGTTATTATAGTGCTGCCCGTCCTCCGGCCATGTTAATGACAGAAGCCCATGGCAATCACGGGATGGATGATTTTGCGGAGAAAATTCCGCTGCTTTTACAGTTTTTATCCGACTGCGTCAAAAAGGAAACCGAATAACGTGTCTCAATATACGGCTCAATCTCTTGAAGTTTTATCTGGTCTGGATCCGGTGCGCCGTCGCCCGGGCATGTATACCGATACCTCGCGTCCGAACCATCTGGCGCAGGAAGTGATTGACAATGCGGTAGATGAGGCATTGGCCGGATATGCCAACAAGGTCACGGTGACGGTATATAAGGATGGCTCGCTGTCTGTAGAAGATAATGGTCGCGGCATGCCCGTGGATATTCATCCGGAATATGGCCAAAGCGGGATTGAAATCATTATGACCAAACTGCATGCCGGCGGTAAATTCAGCACCGATAATTATCAGTTCTCTGGCGGCCTGCATGGCGTGGGTATCTCTGTCGTCAATGCCTTGTCCAGCCGGATTGAAGTGTCAGTTCAGCGTCAGGGCAACCTGTATAAAATGGCCTTTGAAAAGGGTGAACCGACCGGCCCGCTGGAAGTGCTGAAAGGCAAAGCGCCCAAACGTGCATCGGGTACTACGGTACAATTCTGGCCAGAAGAAAAATATTTCGATTCTCCTAAATTTGCCCTGAAAGCCTTAAAACATAATCTAAAGGCCAAGGCAGTGTTGGCCGCTGGTCTGCAAATTAACTATATTGACCAGATTAATAACGAAAAAATCACCTGGCAGTTTGAAAACGGTCTGGTGGACTACTTGATGGATGAGCTGGAAGACCGTGAAATTATTCCGGCACCGGCCTTTGTTGCAATGGGGGAGGCAGAACGTGCCAGTGCCGAATTTGCAATTTGCTGGAATGTCGAAGGGGGAGATAGCATTCAGGAATCATACGTTAACCTGATTCCAACCGCGCAAGGCGGTACGCATGTGAATGGTTTGCGTTCCGGAGTGACCGATGCCATGCGTGAGTTCTGTGAGCTGCGTAATTTGCTGCCGCGTAATATGAAACTGTCGGCGGAAGATGTCTGGGACGGCGTAAACTATATCTTGTCCTTAAAATTCCAGGAGCCCCAGTTTTCAGGTCAGACCAAAGAGCGTCTGTCCAGCCGTGAAGCTGCCGGCATTGTGCAGAATATTGCCAAAGATGCCTTTGCCTTGTGGTTGCACCAAAACTCGGATATTGCCCTGCAATTGGCAGAAATAGCAATTTCCAAAGCCGGGCGTCGTTTAAAAGCGGCAAAGAAAGTAGAGCGTAAAAAGATTGTTGCTGGTCCGACCTTGCCAGGCAAATTGTCGGATTGTGTCGGCCATGAGCTGGATCAGTCGGAACTGTTTATTGTGGAAGGGGATTCGGCGGGTGGTTCAGCCAAACAGGCACGTGACAAGAATTTCCAGGCCATCATGCCCATTCGCGGAAAAATTCTGAACACTTGGGAAGTATCCTCAGATGAAGTTCTGGCATCGCAGGAAGTGCACAATATTGCTATCGCAATTGGGGTAGATCCTGGCTCTGATGACTTGTCTGAGCTGCGTTATGGCAAAATCTGTATTCTGGCGGATGCCGACTCGGATGGTCTGCACATTGCCACTTTGCTGTGTGCATTGTTCGTGAAACATTTCCCGGTACTGGTCGAAGAGGGGCATCTATATGTGGCGATGCCGCCACTGTTCCGGATTGATGATGGTAAAGAGGTGCACTATGCTCTGGATGAAGAAGAGCTGGAGGGCATCTTGAAAAAGTGTAAAACCAAGAATCCGCAGATTACCCGATTTAAAGGTCTGGGCGAGATGAACGCCAGCCAGCTACGGGAAACGACTTTAGATCCAAATACCCGCCGTCTGGTACAGCTGGATCTGGATGATGTGCATGTCACCGCAAGTTTACTGGATAAACTGCTGGCCAAAAAACGTTCGGGTGACCGTAAAGACTGGTTAGAGCAAAAAGGTAATCTGGCAGATATTGTGGTTTAGAATGCTGGCTTGAAAGCAAAAAAACCTCATCCGGAGAGTTTCAGTCGATTAGTTGACTGAACTTCTCCAGTTAGGGGGATTTTTATTGTACCCCAATATATTTTTTAAAAACTCGTCAGTTAAATTTTGGTATGTTCATCCCATAAAAAATAAATACCAAATTGTCCTGTTCTAAACTCTCCACCCATCGCTTTGCCTGCATCGGTGAGGAAATGTTTTCCATTTTCTGTCAGATTTAAATATCCTTTATTGACTAAATTTTCAAACAGATCAGGTGTTTTTAAACCAAGTTTTGCGGCCAGTTTTGCAGTGGTCAGTTTGGAATAGCCGCTGCTTTCCTCAGTTGTGACTTCGCTCTCAGCAAGTGGTACTGGTTCCGTCTTAATTTCATCCAGAGTAATCCGTACTTCATCACTAATACGAATAATACGTTGAGCTTCCTCATAAGCATCTTTAAAGACCTCTTGATCTTCATCTTTACGTACCAGAATCCCCATTTCATTATTATTGACCTGACTAAACTCATAGAGGTTTAAACTTGAAATAATACATTCTGATTCATTGATATAGCATTTCGCATGGAGATTTTTACAAAAGCTTAAACGTACATAATCCAGTTTTTGCAGCCATTTAATTTCATCGGGATGCAAATCACTTTTACCATAGATAATGCGAATATCAATTTTCAGCCGATCTTTATCCTCTAAGAGTTCTTTAATACGATCATTTAAACGCAAATAAGGGCTGATTAAAATTAAACGCTCTTTGGCATTTTTAATTAATTCTTCTAAAAAGAAATTCGTTGCACTGGTATTTAAAAACTTGGCCATGGACTCCCCTGATCATGCTCAAATATTTATTTTGTATATTAAAATACAAATAAAAGAAAAATTATTCTACCTTCAAATATACACCGCTGGCAGAGACATTATGCCCAAAGCCACACGCTGAATCTCCACTGTCTTGTTCTAAAATAAGCTGTTGCCCAGAGCGAGGATTAAAAGCAAAACTAAGCTCAATTTTACAGCCATCTTGCTGATAACGGGTCTGGGTGTGATGCCCTGGCATCATTGTTTCAAATTCACCTATATTGGGGCCATAAATCAGGCTGCCTAAACCCATATATAGACCATTAAATTGAATTTGATAAGATTGCTGATGGGGCTTTACCTCAATACTACTCCAGGCGCCAAAACCGGCATGGCGAACATATTTGCCTGCCAGATTGGAGTTTTTTTGAGGTGCAGGCAGCTGCTGCAGATTAAACTGGCTACTCTTGGCTTGAGGATAAATCGAAAACCAGGCTCGTGCCCACTGCGGCTTGGCCAGTTTGGCATAACTGAGTCCGACATTATTAAACGCCGTTGCAATACTGCTTTCTGAAAAAGAAACACCACTTTCTTCGCTATGCATGTCACAAAATGCAGACCATGCCGCCTGTTGCTCAAATTGTTCAACGGCTTTGCTATATTGTTTCTGGTCATACAATCTCTTGCCCTTCGCTGCATAGTTTTTAACCTGGGCACATTCTGATCTGAGTTGAGTTTCAAAGCTGGAATCGGCAAAACTCAGGCCACTGAGAGAAAAAATACTCATGCAGATAAGCCATTTATTCATTGTTCTACTCAACTTGGTATTTATTTCAAATAAAACATAGCAGAAGTATCAAGTAAAGGCGGATTTTAAAATTTAGATTTTATACAGGCTTATTGAGTCTGAGCAGAAGAGATGTTTAAGTAATTCTAATCAGAAATGGTTGATCTCTGAATTTTTAATTGAATAGATTCAAGTTTACCAGGAAACATTAGGTAGGGTAGCGCCGGTCTAACCGGATTTGGATCAAGTCAAAGCAGTAGCAGAGACCAACACTTTAAAAAAACAGTTGATTTTTGCCATAAAAAAGCAGAACCCGGGTTCTGCTTTTTATGAGCTGCTTTTTGGGGCTTAGAAGTGATATTTCACCAGCGCACTAACATTGTTTTCGTCTTGATCTTTACGACCAAACTTATTGTTCCAAACAGAGTGTTCAATACCTACATATAAGCGTGTCTCTGGAGAAATGTGTTTGCCCGCATTCCATTTCCACTGTGTGGTCCAGTTGAGTTCACTCGCTTGAGCATCTTTTTCAGCAGTAGACCAGTCCAGGAAGCCATCCACCAGGAAGTCTTCTGCTCCCAAGCTAAACGGTACGCCATAAGTGAAAGTCATTTGATAATCGTCTTTATTACCAAACACCTTTTCATTATTGGCACGATAAAAGTTTAAGCTTGCATATTGAAAATATGGAAGGTCAAGATCAAAACCTAAACCATACAGGAAGTTATCTGCATTGTCTGAGCCTTCCCACGTTGTGGAAATTAATATATCTTTCACAGGACCAAAGGCAAGTTTCTGGCCACTTACTTCACTTAAACTTAAGCGTGGCGATAATTCAAAATAAGTGCTTTTAGCATCATCGCCCCCACGCATACGGTCCATGAAGAAAAACACATCTGCATATTTTACTTTAGCAGCGTATTCAACGGTTAGAGTGCTTTGCTGTTCGTCTACCACTTCATAGTTTTCACCATAAAGACCGGTTACGCTAAAATCTTGCCAAACTGGTTTTGCTTGTGCCAAAGCAGCAGTTGAAGCCAAAGCACACAATGCCGCGATTTGTGTAAGTTTCATTTAAAATCTCTTCCCCCAAGAAAGCAGGTAAAGGATACAGATTAATAAGTAAAAATAAAGTTAAAATTGATCGATGATAGAAATATATTAAAAATCTTGCTTGGTCTCCTTGTGTGTTTTCTTATTACGGGTTCTTCAATACTATTCAAAAATAGGGACTAAATAGCTATGCTTAAAGAAATTTAAATGATTAGAAAATAGTAAGAGTCGGTTGAGCTGCTGCCAAAATTAAAGAAAATTTATGTCCGTTATTCTAGTTAAAGCATACTCAATAGTGAGTAATTGGCGGAGTGCAATAGAAGTGGGCACAGTCAGAAGCCATTTACCACCTATTTTCTATAATAAAAATCGGGATTTTCCCCCTGAGTTTGCCAAAAAATCTGGCTGATCGCAAAGGCAAGCATGTACCCTGATCAGATTAAACGGCGATGCTCTTGAGGCGGGGGATGAGAGGCGTTGTGGTCAGTATTTCATCGGTTGAAGAGTAGGTGTCATCATTTTAGATGGCATGTAGCGGTGAAGAAAAACCTGTTTCCACTCTCAAAATGGGCGGTGCTCCTCCCTCGTACTGAACTCGAAACCGAAGGGGGGGTAAACCAGTAATTAAAGCATACATGTTTATTACTTCTATAGCGGAAGCCATCGTCACAACCCTATACGCTCACAGACTTAGAGAAAAAATATTTAAAGCTAGCAGCGGGGATCTACCGGATAATTCTCTGCATTCTCATTATCATTCGGAAGAAAATTTAGGCTGATTCTAAGTGGTCGGGATAAGCAATTTTCTCATTGGCCGAATCCAATCACGTGAATAAGATGGTGATGAACGAACTGGAAAGCGGCTTTATTTTACTAAGTAAGGACCTGTCACAATTAGTTATTCTTTTGCTAAAAAAACCAAAATAGCACTTGCATATTTTCTGGATAGAGCCGATATTCAAGGTATAAGGACATGATTCTGCAGATTCATAAAGGTGTTCATCCATTCAAAATGGAGGAGATATTCCAATCATTTGAAGAAGTGAAATGCGTTGCGATACAGCAAACCAGAAACGTGCCAAGATAAAAATTTTGCACTAAGAAAAGTTAAAAAGATTGAGGATGGTAATTTATGAATATCGAACTTCGTACAGATAAACACATTCAGAGTAGCGATCGTTTAATTAGTTATGTACGTGCAGAATTAAGTCAGGAATTCCAGCGCCACAGTGAGCGTATTACCCATTTTTCAGTCCATTTGAGTGATGAAAACGGTGCCAAAGGTGGTGATGACGATATCCGCTGCATGATCGAGGCACGTCCGGCAGGTCTAAAACCGGTGGTGGTGAATCATCGTGGTCATAATATTGATACCGCCATTCGTGGTGCCATTGACCGTTTAAAACGCAGTCTAGAGCATGTTATTGAGAAAAAAGATACCATACGTCCGGGTGCCCTGGAAATTAAAGAGATGGAAGACGAAGTCTGATCTGGAATCCTGAAAAAAAGCCCTGCGGGGCTTTTTTTATATAAAATGAAAAATAGTTGTGGGAAAGACAACAAATTTTGCTTTCTTCGGCATAATAGGGAAAAACGAATTGAAGCGAGCTCCATCATGTTAACTGCGCAACAACAGCTTTTTGTGCAAGCCATCGAAGATTTAGATCTGGAACAGGTAACAAAACTCCTGGCGGATGGACTCAATCCGAATTTTATTGACCTTGAAAAAGGTCCAGTCATTTCGGTCTGGTCGGATGGATTGTTCAAATGGTGGGAAGACGTCTGTGAGGCTTATGAAGCAAATAGCCCGCTTTCAGATGAAGAGAAACAGGCACGTCTGGATATTCATTTGCAGATTCTGGAAGCATTGATTCAGGCCAAAGTCAATTTACATCTGTGGGATGCTGAAGAAATTTATGGACCGCTCTGGGACGCAGCGAGTGCCGCCTGTGTTCCTGCAGTACAGCGCCTGCTGGATGAACAGGTCAATCCAAACACCAAAGATGAAGATGGGCAGACCATTTTGTCCTCTATTAGCGATTTATTCTTTGATTGTGATTTCGATGAAATTAACTGGTCAGAGGCCCTTGAAGAAGAAAAACAGACTCTGCAACTGTTGCGTGACCACGGCGCAAAAATGACCAAAGAACTGAATTAAATTTGAATAAAGAGCCTAACCAGATGAAGACAACATTAACAACCTTGGGTTTTATTGCGCTGACCAGTGTCAGTGCCCAACTTTTTGCTGAAGTCGAATTTGATCGTCCGGGTGAAGGTATGGGAACCGGCACTATCCCTGTGGGGCAGCTGGCATGGGAGCAGGGTTTGCCAACGCTGAACTATCGCGAGTCAATGGTAGAAGGAAGCAAGCTTAAAGAAACCACTTTAAATGCCGATATATTATTGCGCACAGGTTTAACCGATAGCCTGGAATTACGTTTGGGCTGGGATGGACCGGCATGGAGCCAGCAGAAATGGAACGGACACACTGAAGAAAATGATGGGCTGGGAGATGTCAGTATTGGCCTGAAAAAAGCCATTGATCTGGACGATGACAAACTGAGCATGGCCGTGATGGCTGAAGCGCTTATTGCAACCGGTAATAAGGGGTTTAGCAATGAAGAAGATATATATAGCCTGAGCTCGGCGGTGGCCTATCAATATAGTGATCTGGTCTCGACCTCTATCACCATGCGTTATGAATGGCAGGACTCAAACTGGGCTATTAGCGCAATTCCATCTGTAGACTATCAGTTTACGGATCGCTGGTCGGGCTATTCGGAATTGATTTATCGTAAGGCCGAAAGCCAAGCCAATGAATATGCACTCGGCACGGGCGTAATGTATGCCCTCAACGATCGGATCCAGCTGGATGCCAGTATGGGGGTAGATCTGGACGGGCAGGAAAACAGTTACTTCTCCGGTCTGGGTGTATCCTTTCTCTTTTGATCTATCGCACTCGGTATGATGCAACTTTTAGTAGTTCAGAAATGGAGCGCTTTATGTGCGCCTTTCCTGTTAGGCAGTGTACTGTTCAGTATAGCAGCTCAGGCCGAAACGGCGTTACTGTCACCTGAGCAGGCCTTTCCTCTGAGTGTAGTCTCGGACAGTGCTGAGCAGGCGGAACTCAGCTGGGATATTCCTGAACACTACTATCTGTATCAGCACAAGATTGAAGTCCGACAGGGCAATCAGCCGCTAACATTGGAACTGCCGCCCGCTGAAGAGATCTATGATGACAACTATGGGCATACCCAGGTTTATTATCAGCAGTTAAAATTTCAGATCCCGACTCAGCCCGGACAGTCTTATCAGGTCAGCTGGCAAGGCTGTGCCCAGGATCGGCTGTGTTATCCACCGCAAACCGTGCAGTTTAAAACCAATCTTTCCGGTCTGGTGCAATATGACACCGCAGCTTCCGGGAACACACGTCTATTAGATTTAAACAGCTCTACAACTGCCCAGAATCGTCTGCTTGATACTCTGGCTGATACTCAGCTACAACGCTCAGACCAATCTGATCCAGATATCGAAGAAGCTGTAACCGCCCAAGACCAGAAGTGGTCAGTGCGTCTGGCAGAAAGCTCCTGGGCCTATGGTTTGCTGCTGTTCTTCGGTTTAGGGCTTTTGCTGGCCTTTACCCCGTGTTCGTTGCCTATGCTTCCGATCCTGACCTCGTTGTTGGTCCGTGATAGCAAAGGCTTAAAAGCCTGGATGATCGCCTTAACCTTTGTGGTTAGTATGGCCACCGTCTATGCTGTATTAGGTTTAATCGCCTCATCGGCCGGGCTGAACTTCCAACGCTGGCTACAGCAGCCGGGTACCCTGATTGCTTTTAGTGCTCTATTTGTGCTGTTTGCCCTAAACCTGTTTGGCCTGTTTGAAATTAAACTTCCGCAGCGCCTGATTCAGCGTCTGGATCAGGTTCAGGCCATGCAGCAGGGAGGGAACCTGATCAGTGCCGCAGTCATGGGCATTATCTCCGCCTTGCTGGTGGGGCCGTGTATGACAGCACCCCTGGCAGGAGCATTGCTGTTCATTTCCCAGACCCAGAGTCAATGGCAGGGTGCCTTGCTACTCTTTGGTCTCGGATTCGGTATGGGGACACCCTTACTGCTGGCCAGTATTCTGGGGGCCCGGATATTACCGCGTGCCGGACACTGGATGAATCAGATCAAGGTGCTATTTGCCTTTATCATGCTGGGGCTGGCGCTGTATTTTATACGCCCGCTGATTTCTGAAGCTATGTTGCAGGGGGTGTCGCTGGGCTTAGGCATGGCCTTTATTGTCTATGTGCTGTGCCGTATTTTCTGGCAGCGTACTGGCCTGAGATGGTTATATATCCTGTGTCTAGTCGTCGTGCTGCCTTATCTGGCATATAGCCAATATCAACAGAGCCAGCGTTTTTTTATTAAGCAAAGTCACAGCACTGCCACATGGCAGGTGGCCAAAACAGCTGCCGAATTTGAATCCTTGTTAAAACAGATACCGCATGGCCAAAAGGTCATTATTGATGTCTATGCCGACTGGTGTGTGGCCTGTCAGCCGATCGAGCAGCGTGTTTTAAAATCAGCCACGGTACAGCAGGCACTGGCACCGTACGTGCTGATCAAACTCGATTTAAGCCAATATGATGCAGCCCATCAGTCGTTGCTTAATCAGTGGGAAATTCTGGGGCCGCCAACCTATTTGTTTCTGGATGGCCAGCAGCAGGAAATCCGCGGTTTGCGTTTAACCGGGGCATTTAATGAAGCAGAATTATTGGCTCAGTTGAAACGTCTGGCACAATTCCATTAACCTGCTGGATTACCGTGTTAAGAATATAGCTCAAGTTCGGGTTGGGTCGATGTAATATAGGCTATGACCTGATTCCGGCCTCTGGCTTTGGCCTGATACAGTGCCCGATCAGCCTGGCTGAGTAGCTGCTGCGGGCGCAATTCTGCTTGGGAAATCGCAATACCAAAACTGGCCGTGACAGAAATTTTGGTACCCTCATCACTTTGAATCTCAAGCTGCTGAATGGCAAGACGGCAGCGTTCTGCAATCTGTTGCGCCATTTCAATATTGGTATCTTTAAGTACCAAAATAAACTCTTCACCGCCAAAACGGCCTCCGATATCACTTGCACGTAATTGCTGGCTCAGTACGGCACTGACCTTTATCAGGGTTTCATCACCTTTGTGGTGACCATATTGATCATTAATTTTTTTAAAATGGTCCAGGTCCAGCAGGACCAAGGCATAGCTTAAACAGGCGCTATGATTTAATTTTTCCAGACATTGATTGATACTGCGCCGGTTAAACAGGCTGGTTAAGGGATCAAGTTGGCTCAGGTGCTGAATCAGCCGTTCACGGTGCCGCCATTGGCTAAGCAGGATTTCAAACAGCATGGTGCAGATGGCCAGAATGGGTAACATAAAATACAGCATGCAGCCCAGCCAAAAGCCATTATCAAAAAACTTGCCCTGTATATTGAACAGGGGCGAATAGGGAATTTGATGACGAAAGCTCAGATAGGTGCAAACCGTCAGAAACAGGAATGCCGGTATCAATATGCTATAGATCAGGGCGCGATGAAACAGCACCAGACCCACTGTCATCAGGCACACACAGGCTAGGGTCGAGACCGGACTCATGACCCCCACCACATAAGCATCCCGGCAGAGGGAGATGACAAAAACACCGACCGTCAAATAAGGCAGATAGCGTTCAGCGCGCGCATGGCCTTGCCACTTATAACAAGGATAGATCAGGGCGAGCAAAATCAGTAAAAAACTGCTGTCGAGGATGAGCTGTAAACGAATTAGTTTAATCTGTACATATTGCCAATATTCAGGATGAAACAGCACAAACAGGTCCCAACTAAGCCAGCTCAGATGGACAATGCAGCCCAGTACCAGCATCAAGATACATTTTTTTAAAATCCCCCAATTGATGACGACTTCATCTTCGATCAGATATTTTTTGATTTTCAGCCGCAGGATTTTTGCTAATAATCCTCTTATCTGCTTCATCTATTTCGCCTTAAACTTTATCGTTATTATGAAAGCGCTTTACTTTTTAGCATGGATATCTTTATAAAACTGACTATAACATAACTTAAAATTGATTAAAAAATTCCTGTTTTACCACAGAAAAGATAAAGCCACATTTGTCTGTATAGGCTTTTTGTTCCGTATTTGGAATGTTCTGTTTTATGGGTTGGGATTATCTCATTGTTGAAAAATCATTAAACTATGCCTATTTCTAGACAGACCAATTCATACAGGCAAAATAGATGCAAGTTTTACATATTGATTCAAGTATTTTAGGTGATGCTTCAATTTCCCGTCAGTTGAGTCAGGCCATTGTGAGCCAGTTGCAACAAAAGCATAAAGACACCTTACAGGTAGAGTATCTAGATCTGGCGACACAACCGATTCCTCATCTGACTGCCGAGATTCTGATGGGACAGGATGCAGAACAGGCGGCTCTGGGGGAAGCGATTTTGCAGCAGTATTTGCGTGCGGATATTATCGTGGTGGGAGCGGCAATGTATAACTTTGGCCTGCCTTCTACTTTAAAAGCCTGGATCGACCGTATCAGTGTGGCTGGGCGTAGCTTTAAATATACTGAAAATGGCCCGATTGGTTTGGCGGGTGACAAGAAAGTCTATATTGCCAGCAGCCGTGGTGGTGTCTATGGTGAACAGAGCCCGGTTGACTTTCAGGAGGCATTCCTGAAAACCGTGTTTAATTTTACCGGGGTGAGTGATATTCAGGTGATTCGTGCCGAAGGCGTGAATATGGGCGATGCAAGCAAGCAGCAAGCTCTGGAGACCGCACATCAGATGATCAGCGCGCTCTAAGGCGGAAAATTAAAAAGGTCAGCCTTGGCTGACCTTTTTTATATCAGGACTTGAGAGCCTAGTCCTGATCCAGACGATGTGCAAAGTCTGCCAAGTCAGCCAGAGATTGTCGGGCTTCATCAAACCAGGCGCTAAACATCTGGAAGTTATGCCACATGCCCGTATAGATTTTAAACTCAACCTCGACATGGGCCTGCTCGGCCTTTTCTTTGAAACGGGTGGCGTCATCCAGCAAAATTTCCTTAGAACCGACCTGAATATGGATAGGAGGTAATCCGCTCAGCTCGGCAAAGTAAGGAGAAACGCCGGGATCACCTCGATCTATGGCGCTGGGCACATAATATTCGATCCCGGTTTTAAGCGTTTTGATTGACAGCAAGGCATCATGTTTCTGGTTATACCGTAAAGATTCACTGCTCAGAGTCAAATCCAGCAGTGGAGAAAGCAGAATCAGTCCACTAACTTGCGGGCGACCTTCCTGTTTGATTTTTAAAGCGAGGGCCAAGGCCAGATTGGCGCCACACGAGTCACCGGACAGAATAATATCTTTGGGCTGAATTCCCTGATCAAGCAACAGGTTGTAAACATCATATAGCGCCTCAAGCGGCTCCGGATAAGCCGACTCCGGTGCAAGCGGATAGTTCACATGCAAGACCTGCATCTGGGTACGGGCTGCAATCTGGGTCATAAAGGCCCGGTGGGTATTGAGTGAACCTAAATAAAATGCTCCTCCATGAATATGAAAAATCATCTGGGTCGATTGCTGCTGGGGTTTGATCTCTTCAGCACGTAAACCGGCCAGACGCAAGGAACGAATTTGTACAGACGGGTCTTGCGGGAACAGTTTGCATAGCTGTTCCAAGGCGATACGCAGCGAGCTAGGAGGAAGGTTCAGACGACTTGGCGCACGAATGGCGGCTTTTAAAAAACTTTCTGTAATGAGTTGTTTCGTGAGGGGACTCATCTTCATTATCCTTCCATATTTTTATGCTTTTATTCAAAATGAGATTATTTACCAACCTGATTTACAAGGTTACACTAAATAGTCACACGTAAAAATTGCAAAATTGTTGTGACTTTTTAATACTAAATTGGTCTATCAACAGACTAGGGAAATGAAAAAAAATGAAAAAAATCGCGCTAACCTTAGGATTACTTGGCTTATCGGTATTAGCAAATGCCGCAGATCCTCTGAATGGTACCGTTTGGAAAACGATTGATGACAAAACTAAACAGCCAAAAGCCATGGTGAAGTTTACTGAACAGAAGAATGGTACTTTATCTGCCAGTATTCAATCGGTATTGACTCCGGGTGAAGAGAATGCCTGTACAAAATGTGAAGGGCCTTATCATAACAAGTCATTAAAAGGCTTGACCATTGTGAAAGGTCTGAAAAATGTGGGTGGCACCAGCTATGAAGGTGGTTCTATTCTGGACCCACAATCTGGCAAAACCTATAAGCTAAAAGGCAATCTGGCAGAGGGTGGCAAGAAGCTGGAACTGCGTGGTTTTATGGGGATTTCTGCTTTGGGTCGTAACCAGACCTGGATTCGTGCAAACTAATCGATCCTGTATATGCAAAAAGCCTGACATCTGTCAGGCTTTTTTTTATATGCTGATTAATCCTGTTTTTCTTCAACTAGAGCGCGATAAGCAGCTTCGTCAAATCCGGCAATAAAGCCATCAGCAGTCTGTAAAATCGGTCTTTTAATTAAGCTGGTATGCGTGGTTAAGGCTTGCACCAGATGATCTTCACTGGCCAGTGCGGTTTGCTGCTCTTCTGCACTGAGTTTACGCCAGGTGGTGCCTTTTTTATTCAGAACCACGTCCTGACCGAGTGCATCCAACCAGCTTTTTACACATTCTGCATCAATGCCCTGTTTTTTATAATCATGGAATTCATAACTCAACCCCAGTTCATTGAGCAGATCAAAGGCTTTTTTCATTGAATTGCAGTTTTTAATACCATAAATTCTTAACATCATCATCACTCATTTAAAGTCTTGGACTAGCTTAACCAAATTTAGTCAAGCCGACCACGGGGGACTGCAAACAGGAGCGTCCGTCTGGCTAGGAAAATTTCGAATCGGGCCAAGCTGTCATGAAACTGACATAAGGACGGGATAAAATTCTAGGCAGAACAACAAGCAATAAAATTTTAAATAAGAGAACAATCAGCGCATATATAAAAAAATCAAAACAACAATCAAGAATAAGAGTCACTATAATATGAGAAAACCCGCATCAATCATCCTGATTATGCGGGTCTCAGTATAACGTCCAATGTCACATCCATGAAAAACAAACTAAATTTGATGGTCTGTTTTATTTTCTTCCTACGGCTTCCTGTCCTTTATGTGTCATCCTGACATATCCCTGTGCCGTGCAGCTATCATGCTATGTTCTTAAACTCAAAGAAATCCAAGAAATACGTCATGGCATGTAAGCAATTCACCTTAATTGAGTAAACAATTGTTTACTCAACTCTCAAGCCTTTTTACAATTTGTAATCAATAATGACCGGTGCATGGTCACTAAACCATTCATCTTTATAGACCCAGGCATTCACCGTACGGGTTTTCCAGTCTGGAGAACAGGCGTGGTAGTCAATCCGCCAGCCGACATTCTTGGCGCGGGCCTGACCACGATTCGACCACCAGGAATATAGCTCGGCTTCCTGGCGTACTTCACGGAAGGTATCTACATAGCCCAGTTCATCATAAATATGGTCCAGCCAGGCGCGTTCATGCGGTAAACAACCGGAAGATTTCTGGTTGCCCGACCAGTTTTTAATATCAATCCGTTTATGCACAATATTGTAATCCCCACAGACAATGACCGATTTATTTTCATCGCGCCATTGTTTCAGAATCTTTTGATATTCTTCTAAAAAGTGGTCTTTACGGGCCTGAGCTTCTTCACCCGATGAACCGGATGGCAGATAAAGCGAACAGATATATACAGTTTGTTCTAGGCCCAGATCGAATTCAGCGGCAATAAAACGGCCCTGTGAGTCTGCCAGTTCAAAACCCAGACCATCGGTGAGGGAGACAAAAGGCAGACGGCTATAAATGGCGGTGCCGGCATAGCCTGGACGTTCGGCTGGAAAGAGATGGGTGTACCAGCCTTCAGGCTTAAATTTATCGGTCCACTGAGCATGGGTAATGCGGCTTTCCTGCATGCAAATCACATCGGCATCGGACTTTTCCATCCATTCCAGCAAACCCTTGCTTACAGAGGAACGTAAGCCGTTGACGTTAATTGAAACGACACGAAGAATTTTTTGATCACTTGGATAGCTACTCTTTGGTATCATGCGCAAGTCTTACCTTAATTAATGGATTCAGGAGCACCTCATGTCAACGCCAGCTCAGTTTAACCCGCAAGCTTTTATCGAACTCGCATTATCACGTGGTGTGCTTAAATTTGGTGAGTTTACTTTAAAATCGGGTCGTGTGAGCCCTTATTTTTTTAATGCCGGCTTGTTAAATGATGGCGAAGCCTTGTCTCTCTTGGCATCGGGCTATGCAGCCAAGCTGATGCAGTGTGAACAGGTCGAAGTGGTTTTTGGTCCGGCATATAAAGGTATTCCATTTGTTGCTGCAACTGCGGTCGCACTGTCGCAAAATCATGGTGTGAGTATACCTTGGGGCTTTAACCGTAAAGAAGCTAAAGATCACGGTGAAGGTGGCGTATTGGTCGGAGCTTCGGTTGAAGGTAAAAAAGTCTGGATTATTGATGATGTGATTACTGCCGGAACTGCGATCCGTGAAGTGGTCACTATTCTGAAAAATGCCGGTGCACAAATTGCCGGGGTACTGGTTGCGTTAGATCGTCAGGAAAAAGGTCAGGGCGAACTTTCTGCAATCCAAGAAGTCCAAAAAGAACTTGAAATTCCAGTACATGCACTGATCACCATGAAAGACTTGATGGATTATCTGGATGGCAAAGGCGAGCAGGAAGCACTGGCAAAAATGGAAGCCTATCGCGTTAAATACGGTATTTAAACCGGTATAGCTAACAGTGGATAAGGAAGCTCAGGCTTCCTTTTTTATGACTTTAAAGCAGCCAGAACGCCTGATTGTCTCATTATCCATGAAAACCTAGACAGTTTTGCTGGCCAAAAAAATCGTATCTGTCGACTTGATTGGCATACTCTGAGCAAAAAAGAGTTAAGTAGAATTATCATTTTAAATGGGGGCATCGGATAAAAACATGGACTATTTATAGCTTTTTATTGGTTTAACTGTTGAGACCCTCTTTCTTTTAATTTCTTTAGTCAACCCAAAAGCTGAACCGCTTCAACAAATAGTCGGTTATCGCTGGCCGTTACTCCCACAGTACCCGTTCGTCCAGGGAACAGATCTTTAATTTGTTCCCACTGATTATCTCTTAAGGCATAGCGTTTACTCATAAAAGTATAGTGGGCGCATGGTGGTTTTTCTCAAGTTAATTGATGACACGCCTTAGTAATAGAAAAGTGGACAGTTCTAGATCAGAGAGCAAGTGATGAGTTCTTTGGCTTTTATGACCAAAAACTCGGTGAGATCGACCCTCTGAACTCACATCTCGAATTGTGAGCCAAGGTTTATAGCTATTTCCAAAACCCTGTCCTCGTCCTTCTTTAATCCATTTTTGAATTTTGAGTTCATGATTTTGTGTGTTCTTAAAGTTAGGCATAAAAAAACCCACACATCATGCTGTTTAGAGCATAGCTTGTGTGGATTTTTTGAGCAATTCAGTATTACACTTTATTACTCAGTATGAGACTTTATTGTCTGACTACAATAACCAGCCTTGCTTCAATTCTGATTATTCTACAGTCACTGATTTTGCCAGGTTACGTGGTTGATCTACATCCGTACCTCGCAGGACGGCTACATGATAAGACAGCAACTGAACCGGAATGCTATAGACGATAGGGGCTAAAAGTGGATCTATTTCAGGAATATGCACCACATGCTGGCGTTCTTTGGCCTTGATGCCGCTATGCTCATCAGCAAAGACAAATAACTCGCCACCACGTGCCTGAACTTCTTCCATATTGGATTTTAATTTGTCCAGCATGTCGTCCTGCGGTGCCAGAATGACCACAGGCATATCATTATCCACCAGTGCCAGTGGGCCATGTTTCAGTTCACCTGCTGCATAGCCTTCTGCATGGATATAGGAAATTTCTTTCAGTTTCAACGCACCTTCAAGCGCGATCGGGAAATGCGTCCCACGGCCGAGGAACAGACAATGGTTTTTTTCTACAAACAGTTCAGACAGGCGCAGAATTTCATCATCATAACGCAGGGTGTCCAGAATCACTTTAGGAGTATGCCAGAGCCCGGTCGTAATCGCGGTAACCTGTTCCGTTGAAATCGTGTTTTTGACAGTACCGATTTTCAGTACCAGCAACATCAATGCAGTCAACTGGGTGGTAAAAGCTTTGGTCGATGCGACCCCAATTTCAGGTCCTGCCAAGGTCAGCAAGCTGTGCTCAGTTTCACGTACCATCGACGATGTAGCCACGTTACAAATGGTCATTGTGCTGATGTCTAAACCTTTGGCCTGAGCGCGTTTTTGCGTATCACGTAAGGCCGCCAGGGTATCTGCGGTTTCACCGGACTGAGAAATACAGACATACAGGGTGTGGTTTACAATCACTGGCGTGCGGTAACGGAATTCACTGGCAATTTCAACCTGACAAGGCAGGCCGATCAGCTGCTCAAACCAGTATTTGGCAATCATACCGGCATGGTAGCTGGTCCCGCAAGCAATGATCTGGATCTGCTGGATCTTGGAAAAATCCTGCTCTGCACTAACCAGAAAGTCTTCACGCAGGGCATTTCCATTGAGTGCTTGGGAAATGGTTTGCTGGATGGCTTCAGGCTGCTCATAAATTTCTTTGAGCATATAGTGCTTGTATTCGCCTTTAGAGGCATTACTCACCGCAGCATCCAGTTCCTTCACCGGACGCTCAACCAGTCGACCATCCACAAACACTTCAATCGTGCTACGAGTCAAACGGGCAATATCCCCTTCTTCCAGGTAGATAAAGCGGTTGGTAATTGGCAGCAGGGCCAACTGGTCAGAACTGATAAAGTTTTCACCAATTCCAACCCCAATCACCAGTGGTGAGCCTTCACGCACCGTGATTAACTCATCCGGATGATCGGTATGAACAATACCCAGTGCATACGCGCCTTTTAGTTGTGGCACCACCTGTTTTACCGCTTCCAGTAAAATCGGGGTCGATTTCAGTGCATCATTGACCAGATGGGCAACGACTTCAGTGTCGGTTTGTGAAGTGAATACATAACCTAAAGCTTCAAGGTCATCTTTCAGCTCTTGATAGTTCTCGATAATGCCGTTATGTACCACAGCCACATTGCCGGAGATATGCGGATGGGCATTATTCTCAGTCGGCTTGCCATGTGTGGCCCAGCGGGTATGGGCAATCCCGAGCGAACCAATAATCTGTGATTCATTGACTGCATTTTCAAGGTTGGCAACCTTGCCGACACGACGTTCACGTAGAACCTGATTCTGGTTAATCAGGGCTAAGCCGGCTGAGTCATAGCCACGGTATTCAAGACGTTTCAGGCCTTCAATTAAAATATTGGTAATGCTGCGTTCCGCAATGCCACCGACGATACCACACATAATATTTCCCCTTATTTCTTGATCTTTTGCGGACGTGGATAATTTTCTTTGGCAAATTGCTTGGAACGTTCCACCGCTAAACTGTTCTCTGCCACATCACGGGTAATGGTTGAGCCTGCACCGACAGTGGCACCGTTGCCAATCTGTACCGGAGCAACCAAGGAGCTGTTGGAACCAATAAAGGCATTATCTCCAATGATGGTTTTAAATTTATTGGCGCCGTCGTAGTTGCAGGTAATGGTACCGGCACCAATATTAGAACCACTGCCGATTTCGGCATCACCTAAGTAGGTGAAATGATTGGCCTTGGAACCTAGGCCAATACTTGAATTTTTGACTTCGACAAAGTTGCCAATATGTACGTCATTGGCCAGTTTCGCCCCTGGACGTAAACGTGCAAAGGGACCAATCTGCGCATCTTTACCGACAACAGCCTGATCGAATACGCTATATGGCTGTACTTTGGTGCCCGCAGCAATTTTGGTATTTTTAATCACACAGCCTGCGCCAATTTCAACCTGGTCACCAAGTTCGCAATCACCTTCGATAATCACGTTGATATCAATTTTCACATCCTTGCCGACCGTCAAATGGCCGCGTAGGTCAAAACGGTTGGGATCAATCAGATGAACACCTTGCTGCATCAGCTGCTTGGCTTGAAAAGCCTGGAACTGGCGCTCCAGGGCAGCCAGTTGTACGCGGTCATTGACGCCTTCGACTTCAAAAGCCAGCTCAGGCTCTACCGAGGCCACCTGCATGCCATCGGCCAGCGCCATCGCCACGATATCCGTCAGGTAATATTCGCCTTGTGCATTATCATTGCTTAAACGTGGCAGCCATTCATGTAATTTGGCATTGCTAACAGCATAAATCCCGGTATTGATTTCCTTAATTTGGCGCTGTGCGTCAGTCGCGTCTTTATGTTCAACAATCGCTTGAATCTGGCCATCTTTACGGACAATACGACCATAACCTGTTGCATCTGGCAAGGTTAAGGTTACCAGGCCAATGCCTGTCTCTTGGGTAGCATTCAGCAGGTTTTGCAAGGTAGCTGGCCTAATACAAGGCACATCACCAGAGAGAATCAGCGAGATGCCATCTTGTGGCAAGACCGGTAACGTCATTTGTACCGCATGACCGGTACCCAGCTGTTCCGCCTGTTCCACCCATTGGATAATTTGATCTGCAAATGCAGTTTGGACACGATCACCGCCATGTCCATAAATGGTAATAATATTATTAGCATTCAGCTTTTTCGCCGTTTCGATCACATGACCAAGTAAGGGGCGTCCTGCAAGAGGTTGTAATACTTTGGGTAAATGAGAGCGCATACGCGTTCCTTTACCTGCAGCAAGAATAATGACAGTCGTTGACATGTTCTCATCCTAAATGTAGCTAGGCCATGGTAAAATAAAGATAAATCAGAATACAGAGAGCTGCCCAAAGGCCGGCAATAATATCATCCAGCATGATGCCGAATCCCCCGCCGACTTGGCGGTCAATGACCCGGATTGGCCAAGGTTTCCAGACATCAAACAAACGGAACAGGACAAAGCCAACCAGAAGCCACAGCCAGTTCATCTGCCCCATATAGAGAACGGGTAGAAAAGTGATGGATTGCCCAGCAAATTCGTCCCAGACAATCCGGCCATCATCATGTACACCCATCAGCTCAGCGGTTTTGCCACAGATATAGATGCCAATCAGTGACATGATCACCATGGCAAAAAGGCTATTTAAAAAACCCAGAGAGAGCCAGAACGGTACAAATAACAGCGCAAAAGCTGAGCCAAACGTCCCCGGCGCTTTCGGTGCCAGGCCAGAACCAAAGCCCACTCCACTCAATACAATCAATCGGTCCTTCCAGGACATCGCTTTAAAATTTATTGCAGGTTTATGCAAAATGTTGATACCCATTAAATTGAAGCAAATGATCTATGCCATTTTTTTCAAAAGTTAAACCGAGTGAAGAATGAACAGTGCCGATTATACTAATCGAAACATCAATTTGTTTTTGCAATAATTTTTCATAATTTTGCGGACTTATTGTAAAGCATAATTCATAATCATCGCCACCGGCGAGCGCATATTGCCATTTTTGCTCATCACGCAAGGCGTGCAGGGCAGGGCTGAGCGGGAGCTTATCCAGTGCCAGGGTTGCACCCACTTGAGAAGCTTGAAGAATATGTCCCAGATCTTGAGCCAGGCCATCCGAAACATCAATCATGCTATGTGCCAGGCCTTTTAAGGCAGCACCGAGCTGGCAGCGTGGGCTCGGATAATCTAGCCGCTGCTGTAAGGGGTGGCCGGGATGATTCAGGGCAAAAGCTGCATCGCCGACGGTACCGCTGACACAGATCAGGTCACCCGGTTGGGCACCTGAGCGCGGAATAGCCTGTCCGCTATCGACCCAGCCAAGTGCAGTGATGCTTATGGTCAGGTGAGGGCTTTGTGTGGTATCTCCACCAATTAAGCTCACCCCAAATTGATCGCAGCAATCATACAGACCCTGACTAAAGGCTTTGAGCCAGGCATGATCAATTTGGGGTAGGCTCAAGGCCAGCAAAATACTGTGCGGAGTGGCACCCATGGCAGCAATATCGGACAGATTAACAGCAACCGATTTCCAGCCAATCGCATGCGGGTCGGTCTCTAGGGGAAAATGTCGTCCAGCCACTGAAGTATCGGTACAGATCACCAGTTGTTGCTGTGGAGGAGGGGTGAGCACGGCTGAGTCGTCACCGACGCCTAAATCGACAGAATTGAGATTCTGCCGATTAAAATAGCTATCAATAATCGAGAACTCAGCCATACAACAATGCGACTTAAACTAGTGGGCTTGCTGTTTTTCTGCTGTACGTAGCGTCGTGGCTAAACGATCCAATACACCATTGATGTATTTATGGCTGTCTGCACCGCCAAAATGTTTAGCCAGTTCGATTGCTTCGTCCAAAACCACGCGATACGGAATTTCCAGATGTTCTTTCAATTCGTAGGCGCCCAAACGCAGTGTAGCCAGCTCAACGCCGTCCAGTACGGTAATTTCACGATCCAGTACCGGAATTAAGAGCGCATCCAGTGCTTCATGATTGGCAACCACTTGAGTCAACAATTCATGATAATAGCTCAGATCCACTTTATGCATGGCATTTTCCACACGCGTACGTGCTTCAATCTCATGCACCGGATTGTGGCTCATCTGCCATTCATAAATTCCTTGCACAGCAAAACGACGTGCTTTACGTTTTGCTGCATAAGTTGCTTGAAGTGTTTGCGACATAGCGTTAGATAGCCTTTAACAAGTTAACCATTTCAATCGCAGTTAAAGCAGCTTCACTGCCTTTATTTCCTGCTTTTGTACCCGAGCGTTCAATCGCTTGTTCGATACTGTCCGTAGTGAGTACACCGTTAATGACCGGTAAGCCAGTGTCCAGGCCAACCACGCCCAAACCTTTGGCACATTCACCCGCCACAAAATCGAAATGAGGGGTGCTACCACGAATCACTGCGCCAAGTGCAATGATGGCATCGAAACGTTCCGAAACAGCCAGTTTTTTTGCAACTACCGGCAGTTCCCAGGCACCCGGTGCATGAACAACCGTAATATTATCCTCTGATACGCCATGACGTTTCAACGTATCAATAGCACCTTCTAACAGATGTTCAACAACAAAGCTATTAAAACGACCAACTAAAATCGCGAAACGGCCTTCGCTCGCGAGATGTAACATACCTTCAATACGGCGAATAGCCATAGGAACCTCGATTATTTCTTAAGATGTTTGTTGTGCAGTGATGTATTCCACCACTTCTAAGTTAAAGCCGGACAGGGCATTGAAACGTAATGGAGAGCTGAGCAGCTTCATTTTTTCCACGCCCAGATCACGTAAAATTTGTGCGCCCACCCCAATGGTTTGATATTGCTGAGACAGTGCAGCATTGGATTTGACATTTTTCGGCGCTTTCAGGGTCTCTAAAGCCGGGCCTAAGTCCTGTAAATGGCGCTGGCCGATCCAGACCAGCACACCGCGGTCGCTGGTAGAAATCTCTTTGAGTGCTCGGTCCAGATTCCAGGTACTTTCACTGTCCGGCTTTTTGACTTTTAAAAGATCGCGGGTCGGGTTGAAACCATGTACGCGTACCGTCGTGACACCTTGTTTAGGCTCGCCTTTTACTAAGGCTAAATGAATATCCGGATTGCCGAGCTCACGGTAACGATACAAGTCAAAGCTGCCATATTCAGTCTCGATGGCTTGATGATCAATACGCTCAACCGTCTGCTCATTGGTCATACGGTAATGAATCAGGTCGGCAATGGTGCCAATTTTCAGACCATGCTTTTCGGCAAATACTTCCAGATCCGGACGGCGCGCCATGGTGCCATCTTCTTTAATAATTTCACAAATCACCGACGCGGGTTCCAGACCGGCAAGGCGGGCCAGATCACATCCTGCTTCGGTATGACCTGCGCGGTGCAATACCCCACCTGGCTGTGCCATTAAAGGGAAAATATGGCCGGGCTGTACAATATCTGTTGGCTTGGCATGTGCCGCCACTGCAGTCTGAATCGTGTGAGCACGTTCAGCGGCTGAAATACCGGTGGTAATCCCTTCTGCTGCTTCAATAGACAGCGTGAAGTTGGTGCCGTGCTGGGCACCGTTCGCATCGACCATCAACGGCAAGTTCAGCTGCTGGCAACGCTCTTTACTCAACGTCAGGCAGACCAAGCCACGCGCATGGGTGATCATAAAGTTGATGTCCTCCGGGCGGACATGCGTGGCAGCAATAACCAGGTCACCTTCATTTTCACGGTCTTCATCATCCATCAGGATGACCATTTTTCCTGCACGGATATCTGCGACAAGCTCTTCAACTGTATTGAGCGGCATCAATCTTCACCTTCTTCTTTGATCTTTATCAGACCGAATCATGACATTATTGCTGCATAGTCTAACGCTTTTTAAGCAATTTTGCCTATGCCTATTACTTTGCCTGTAGCGTTCATTGTTATACACAGTCTTGCAGATGATGGAAAGTCGACTTTAAAGTAAAGCACAGCTTTGTGCTGTATTTTTGCACAGTCACAAAGCAAGAAAAAATAAAAAATCTGGATAAAATGCCAGCAGCTAAAAATAAATTGGTTTTTATAGAATTTCCGCAGTGTTACTGTTTTAGGGTTGTTAAGGATAACCTTTAAAAGTGGTCATAAAACCAGGCAGCCTGACCTGCTGTTAGGAGTGGTCTGACCTATTCTGGTCAGGTCAAAAGAGATTTTTGTTCCAGCCATTGAAACAGTTGCTGATATACCTGCTCTCTGGCCGGTTTTTCTGACAGTACCAGATCATGGACAGCATTTTGAATGGAACACAGCTGTACATCGCCCTGTAGCTTTTGAGCATGATCAATTATGTCCTGTACCTGAAGAATTACGTCACTGCTTTGAGCAGCGTAATTAAAGCGTAAAAGATAGCGGGTTTGATGGGCATGCATGATTAAAGTAGGCACTGTAAGATGAACTCCCTGATGAAGGTGTTTTTGGGCCTCATAAATGGCATGCACAAAACTTAAACGTACCAAGGGGTAGCTTGGTTTTTTCCATTCCAGATTGAAATTCCATTCTCCTTGATAACTGATATGCAAGCTGGGTACATACCAGCGATTGAGACGGCTTGGAAACTGCAGGTCTGGAAAGCGTTTTCCTAAACGGCTCAGTTGGGGCAATAAAATCTTTTTCTCTAGATAGCGCATGTTGAAGTCATAAAATGGACTGTTGAGCCAGAGTCCCTTGATTAGAGGGTGATTGGGATGCCGGGCGGTATAAAGGGTGGTAATTAATCCACCGGTTGAATGCCCGCATAGAAGTATCTGGTCATGGCCTTCTTGGCCAATCAGCTCGAGTGCCTGATTAATTTCAGCATCATATTCAGAGAGACTGTAGACATTGTAGGGCTTCTGGTGACATAAATGGGAGCGCCCATATTTTCTTAAATCCAGAGCATAAAAATCAAAACCTTGCTGATTAAAGCGTTCTGCCATTTCAGTTTGAAAAAAGTAATCAATAAAACCGTGGATATAAAGCACGGCCTTAGAGGTGGTTTGGGCTGCTTTTTTACGCACCAGCGTGGCAATGACCGGGCCTTCATAATCTTCAGGAAAATTGAAAGTGGTCTGCTCATAACCTTCACCTAAAATATCAGCCTGATAGACTGGCGCCAGAGCACTATTTTTCATCTTGTTATACTCATGATTTTTTAGATTATCCTTAAGGATAAGTGTGAGTTTGTCAAACTCTGCTGAAAGTTTTTTAATATAAAATCAACAACAAAAAAAAGCCCCAATCTTTCGATCAGGGCTTTTAAAATTTGGAGGGCTTTGTTGCATACTATCTATTTTGAGGTAATGCTTCTGGGTTTCGGCCAAACTGTGTCGATGATAGTCAGAGCACTTTTTCCAAATTATTCTTTTTTGCTCCTTGGACATCTGACCGTTTTCAACCATTGATTTCTGGCTCAAGATTCCGACTTTTTTTATTTTTACCTGGATGGTGCATTTTTTCTGGTGGAATTACTGCAGGTACGTGACACTCTGAAATCACTTGTCTGCAATGTTTGTATTATAGGCTTCATCGCTATCAATAGAATCTATGCGCTCGTTAGGTCGAATTTGATCAAGTGAATTCCCCAGTGCCTATGAATCGCTAATATTGTTCGGAGCAAGCTTGAACTGCAAGTGTTTTTAGGGTTTTGGTATCTATACCAATGTGGGGCTTAGGCCATCGGCGACGCTATTCAGGCGGATGTTTCTTCTTTTTCCATTTCTATCTCAAAATTTCCAGCCCGTAGAGTCAAGGAGGAGTATACTGCGCCGGGGAGACTGTGCCTGCTTTTTTGGAAGCTAACCCAAGAGAGGCTGGCCCTATTAATTAAAACTTAGTGAAAGGAAAGCCGATTGGTTGTTTCTTGGGTTTTGCATATAGGCTTTTCATTTAAAAGTTATATTGCTGAACAGCCTTGGAGAATAGGGTTGTGCAACAAAGCCGTTTGAAGTTGAATCAAAAATAGCTTACGAAATAGGTTTAATAAACTACTATTCTCAACTTTTAGTCAAGAAGCTGCTCATAGAGCGCAATCGCCGTATTATCAAAAAATAAAATCAGTCTATTTTTAGAGTAAATAGCGTAATTAGAAAATCTTTTTGTTCCTTTAAACTCTAATATCAACAGTGAGTAAGAATATAATCATTTTTATTATATAAATTTATATATTATTTTTAACAATAATAAAATTTTTCACAGCTAGGAATAGGGAGTTTTCTTTCATTAAATATAGCGCTACTACTTTTCTTGATAAGATGAATTTATTTAACTTATTGTTTTATTGATATAAATTTTTTTTTTTGGAGAGGGTCTTCGTTGGTCTAATTTATAAGCCTCACTTTTAAGACTTCTAGCTATTTTTTTTTAAAATCTTAGATTAGCATTTGAAGTGCAACACCATGTTGTTGCCATAATACCTGACTCGGACTTTTAAAGCCGAGTCTTTTTCTTGGACGATGATTCAAGCGTTGAGTAATTTCTGCAATATATGCATCCGTATAGTCATTCAAGTCACTGCCTTTCCTAATATATTGTCTGATCAATCCATTCGTATTTTCATTTGTTCCACGCTGCCAGGCGCTATAGGGATCAGCGAAATACCAATCTATATCTAATTCCTGAGCAGCATACTCATGGAGGCTGAACTCTTTACCATTGTCTGCGGTAATTGTTTTTAGATGTGCTTTGATGGGTTTCAATAATCTGATCGTAGCTTGGCAAACTTCCTCAGCCTTGCGCGTGCTGCACTTTTTCAGCCAAAGATAACCTGTCTTCCGATCTACAATTGAAACCAGGGATTGTTGGTGATTCTTGCCAACAATCGTATCTATTTCCAAATCACCGAAGCGGGAGCGCTGCTCAATCTCAGCAGGTCGATCGTGAATACTTTTGCGGTTTGTCAGTTGGCCACGAGTCTCGATAGAGCCATATTTCCTCTTTCTTTGATTTCTGAAACGTAAGTTGTGGAAGAGCGCACCACCTCTGCTTTTATCCTGCTGTATAAACCTGTATATGGAATGCAGACTGACTGAAACATGAGAAGCAATCTGTTCGGGACTCCATTGGAGATCAAGATAAGCAATGACCTGTGCCCAAGTATCATAAGGGATTCTTTTGGGATTAGGGCAATGCCGTCTGCGAGCTAATTTATTGGCATGTTGAGCGAAGTAACCATTCCTTGCCCGATTGCGTGCTATTTCTCTGGAAATGGTTGAAGGTGAGCGATTTAGCCTCCAGGCGATATAACGTTTAGAAAAACCTTCACGTAACAATGTAGAAATCTGATATCTTTCTTCTTGAGTAAGATGAGTATAGTTCATGATGCAACTTTGACTTTGGTCGGTCGGAAGCAAAATGCTAGCTCATCTTGCTTCCTTCCAATAATTTAATCTCTGTTGCACTTCATTTGAGAATCCAAGGAATATAGAAGCGTAAAGCTTGGAAAAAATATCAAATATTAAAATTTTTTTCAAATTAGGCGAAATAAAGGAGTTTTAATTCAAGTTTAAAAGTGATAAATCCAGTGCAAGATTAATTTCAAAAATGAAAAAGTGTTTTTAAAAATCGTTATTTTCTTTCAAAACTGGTTTGTATAATCTAAGAATCAGCAAGAATAATTAATTTTTGAAGTTATCGTTATTAAAAGGAAGTAGCTGTATGTTAAAAGTAGCAATTTTAGGTGCGGGACGCATCGCTCAAATCCATTCTAAAAGTGCATTTTTAAATACACAATGTGAACTTAAAGTTATTGCTGACCCTTGGAAAGAAGGCGTAGATAAATTAGCAAATGAGTTAAATTGCGAAGCTGGTTATGACTATTATGAAGCAATCAATCGCGATGATATTGATGCAGTTGTAATCGCTACGGCAACTGATCTACACGTTGACTTAATGCTGCATGCATCTAAATATAAAAAGCCTGTTTTATGCGAAAAGCCAATCGATTTAGATTTTCAACGTTCAATTGATGCTGTAGAAAAAATTCAACAAAATGGTGGTCAAGTCATGTTGGCGTTTAACCGACGTTTTGATGAAGACACTATTGCATTGAAAGCAGCCCTAGAAAATAATGAAATTGGAAGTGTTCGACAAGTAATCATTACAAGCCGTGATCCAGGCATGCAGCCAGTGGAGTATATGAAAACTTCTGGTGGTATTTTCAAAGACATGACAATTCATGATTTTGATACAGCTCGATATATTCTTGGTGAAGAGCCAGTAGAAATTTTTGCCACAGCCAGTCGTTTGGTCGATGAAGGATTAGAGACAATTAACGACTACGATACCTGCAGTATTACTTTGAAAACCAAATCTGGTAAGCAATGTATTATTAATAACTGTCGTGAAGCAGTGTACGGTTATGACCAACGCATCGAAGTACTAGGTTCCTTAGGCCTATTAAAAACGCAAAATCATCGTCCCTCAACTCTGAAAAAATATACTAAAGAGTTTACTGGCTCCCAGCAGCCATTATTGAACTTCTTTTTAGAACGTTATACCAGTTCATATAGAAATGAGTTTGATACATTCATTTCTAGCTTAGTATCACAAGAAGAATTTCCAACAAGCCTATTTGATGGCTTACAAGCACTTTATCTCGCGGTTTGTGCTATGGAATCAGTAGAAAGTGGTAAAGCTATTGCTATTAATCCAGAAGGTCCAGCAAAAAGCCTAGCTGCGTAAATTATCCATACTTATCTCAAAGAAGAGATACTTTAAGTTATTTAATAGTTTAAGCAGTGTGTCCAACTACATGCTGCTTAGGAAACTATTATTCAAATATAAGGAAACTAGCAATGGATGCGAGTTTAAATAACACTGTGGATAACTCATCCACTCAAAAGAAAATGATCTCACTTAAAACAGCTATGCTTTTTGTAATTGCTTGTAACTTTATTTGGGCATTTTCTCATACACTACTAGATGTCCTAAATAAGCACTTTCAGGATAAATTTAATATTTCTCATGGTGAATCTGCCTTTATTCAAACTGCCTATTTAAGTGCATATTTTATTTCTGCTATTCCAGTCGGTTTTTTAATGAAAAAATGCGGCTACAGAAACTCAATTATTGTAGGTTTAATATTATTTGCAGTAGGTTGTATGGGGTTCGTTCCAGCAACTCAAATTGGAACTTTTTCGGCCTTTTTAACAGCAATTTTTATCTTAGCAACTGGTCTAGCTTGTTTAGAAATAGTATGTCTTTTATATGCAGCTAAATTAGGTGATTCAGCAGGTGCTGCCCGGCGTTTGACCCTCACTCAAGCATTTGGTGGTCTAGGTGGAATGTGTGGCCCAATCGTTGGTGGTGCAGTGTTCTTCATACCTGTTATGAACATGTCTGGTTTTTCTGTTGAACCAGCAACGCTAACTTATGCTGTTATTTCACTCCTAATTTTTGCGTTAGTTAGCTATATCATTAATTTGAAATTCCCAGAACAGTTTCATAATGACTCATCTACAGCTGTAAATAGTGATAATGTCTTTGAACATTTGCCATTTTCAAAAAATAAAAATCTACATAAAGGCATGATAGGCAAATTCTGTTATACGGGAGCTCACTTCGGAATTGGTGCGTTCTTCATCAACTTTGTACTTGAACATTGGCATGGCATTACCCCAAGTAAAGCAGCCTATTTCCTATCTATTGCCATGTTCTGCTACATGATGGGACGTTTCGCTGGCATCGTTGTAATGAAGTACGTTGATTCTCGTAAACTGCAAATCTTTAACAGTCTAGTCTGTGCTGCTGGATGTGCATATGTTGCTCTAGGTTATGACTATTCTTCTGTAATCGTGCTTATTGTTTTATTCTTTTTTAAATCAACGCTTTATCCAACTGTTTTTGCAATGGGTGTACGGGGTATGGGGAAAAAGTCACAAATGGCTGCATCATTGATGATTACTATGTTTGTAGGTGGTGCTGTTCTACCATTAGTAATGGGCTATATCTCAGATATGTCAAATATGGCAACAGCCTTTACTGTTCCTATGATTTGTTACCTCCTAATTTGCTACTGTGCAATGACCCAAGATTTAACTGGTTATGACTCTAAACAGGCAATTTCTCACTAAGTTTTTATTAAGGAAAATATCATGAATAGACCGAACTTACTTGCAGCGTATTGGACACTAGCTGGCAATGTTTATCCTGGTGCTCCAACAGAAATTAGCCCATTTACATTACAGCAGCGTGTTGAAGCAGCGTCCAAAGCGGGTTGGAAAGGAATAGGCCTTGTACTTAGCGATTTGGAAGCAACACTTAAGCAAAACAGTTTAGCTACAATTCGTCAATTATTTAAAGATAACGATATTAAATATTTCGAACTAGAGATTTTACTAGATTGGTATTTAACCGGTGATGCTCGCAAAGTATCTGATTATGAGCGTTCTAAAATGATTGAGCTCGGTGCAGAACTTGGAATGTGTAATTTGAAAATTGGTGCTAAGCCTTTTGAAAATTCTCTAAATAGTTTGGAAAACATGGCTGAGGAATTCTCTAAGTTGTGTAAGGAAGTAGCTCAGGTAAATGCAAATGTTGCCCTAGAAATTATGCCATTTTCGCGTTTAGCTACTTTAGAAGATGGCTTGAAAGTTGTTGATACTGGTGATGCTAATGGTGGATTGTGTTTAGATATTTGGCATTTAGTACGTGGTAATATCGATTTTGAAAAAATCAGAAAAGTTCCAGCTCATCTTATTAAATCTGTTGAATTAAATGATGCTAATGATGAAGTTCAAGGGGACTTATTTAACGATTCTACTCATCATCGTAGGCTCTGTGGACAAGGTTCTTTTGATATTCCTTTATTTTTGAATGAAATCAAAAGGGCCGGATTCAATCAACCTTATTATGGTGTTGAACTTATTTCACAAGATCATCGTATTTTAAGTCTTGATGAAATGGCAAAAAAATCATATGAAACTACAATTAATGCATTTAATATTGTAACTGCTTAATATAATTAATCCTCATTAACTGTTATTTATTGGGGTAAAAAATTTATATCATTATTTTAGAAAAACTGTTTTTAATTAATGATGTTTTAAATGAGTTTTCCCGCATTTAATATAAAAAATAGGAAATAAGAAAATATTTCTATTTCTATATTTGATTTAACATGGAGTTTCATAAATGAGTTTATCTCAACAAATTACATTTGATCTGCCAGAAGCAGTAATTCTTACTGGAACATCCTCAGGCCTTGGTGAAGCAATGGCAATCGCGTTGGCTGAAGCTAATGTAAAGGTTTTTGGTCTTGATATTGCAGAAAAAACAGCAGCTTTAGATGCATTAGATCATTATGAACATTTCCAAGGGGATATTACTAACCCTGAATCTTGGACTGCCCTTACCGAAGCTGTAAAAGTAGGTAATTTTAAACATGTGGGTTTAGTACCTTGTGCGGCAATTACAGATGTTGATCGTATTCTTGATGTCACACCAGATCGTATCAAAAAAGTTTTTGATGTAAATATTTTAGGCACAATTCAGGCACTTCAAGCAGCATTACCTTTAATGCTCCCAAATAAACAAGGTAGTATCGTTTTAATCGGTAGTATCTGTGCAACATTTGGAGAGCAAGGTTTACCAATTTATTCTGCATCAAAAGCAGCTGTACGTGAACTGGCACGTACAACCTCTTTGGACTATGCTCGTGATGGTATAAAGATAAATATCGTGAGCCCAGGTCCAATGATGGCTGGTTTATTTAAACGACATGTTGACTCCGTAAATGATCCAACTTTCCATCCTAAACGAGCCAATCGCCAACCGTATGGTCAAATTTTAGAAGTTGATGATGTTGCAAAAACCATTTTATTCTTACTATCTTCAGGTTCAAGCGCATTATTAGGGGCTGATCTTATGGCAGATGCTGGTTTAACAACCGGTTTTGACTTCTATAGTTAATTAATTTTGAGTTTTTTTAAAGATCTAGGATTTTTCTCTTAGATCTTTTTTTTATCTTTAAAATATAACATACTTTGTATTTTTTAATTATGACATCTAATCCTCTCTTATCTCATTCTTATTCACTTTCTAGTGTTATCTTGGCGCTAGCAATTGGTGGATTTTGTATTGGCACAACTGAATTTGTGGCAATGGGGCTGATTCAGGAAATTGCTAAAGATCTACAGGTGTCTATTCCGGATGCTGGTTATTTTATCAGTGCTTATGCATTGGGAGTCGTAATTGGAGCACCAATTATTGCGATTACATGTGCCCAGATTCCTCGCAAAAAATTGCTACTAGTGCTCATGTTATTCTATGGAATTGCTAATACTTTAACAGCTTTGGCGGATACCCCTGAAACTGTATTATTATCCCGATTTATTGCTGGACTTCCTCATGGGGCCTATTTTGGTATTGGAGCTTTAGTTGCTGCAGAACTTGCTAATCCTAATCGGCGTTCCACGGCTATAGCATTAATGATGATGGGGCTTACCATAGCTACAGTCATTGGTGTTCCTTTAGCGACATGGATTGGACAACAATTTGGTTGGCGTTCAGGTTTTATATTCTCTGCCCTTATAGCTTTTTTAACTTTAATAGCAATTATAGCTTTTGTACCCCATATCCCTGTTCACAAAACAGCGAGTATAAAAAATGAATTAGCAGGACTTAAAAATATAAATATCTGGTTAACACTAGCAGTAGGTGCGATTGGCTTTGGTGGTATGTTTTCAGTTTATAGCTATATTTCTCCAATTCTAACTGAATATACTCAAACTGATATTATCGTTGTACCTTTCGCTCTTGCTATATGGGGAATTGGAATGGTAGTAGGAGGGCTCTTAGCTGGGCACTTTGCTGATAAAAATCTCAATAAAACTATTGTGGGAGTTCTAATTAGTTCAGCAATAACTTTTTTACTTGTTAGTTTTATGATGGATTATATATTTACAGCTCTCATAGGCTTATTTTTGATTGGTATGACTGTAATTGGCTTAGCAAGCACACTTCAAATACGTTTAATGGAAGTTGCCGGTAATGCCCAAAGTCTAGCAGCATCGCTCAATCATTCTGCTTTCAATTTAGCCAATGCTTTAGGTGCTTATTTGGGAGGGGTGGTATTAACTCAAAATATGGGATGGCTTGCACCTATTCAAATCGGTTCTGCTCTAAGTTTAAGTGGATTAATTATTTTTATTATTGCTTTATTAGTTGAAAAAAATGGTCAAAAAAATTAATTCTTTATTAGTGAAATAGAAAAGCAGCTATAAATAGCTGCTTTTCTATTATATTTTACTTTAAAGAAATACTTCAACACCTTTTTTTTCAGCAGAATCAAATAATGCTGCAAGTAAAATTGAAATATTATGGGCCTGAGTGGCCGGTACTTGAGATGGCTTATCATTTTGATATGAATCTAAGAATGCGTTTAATTCACGATCGAAATAGACTGGGTTGCCAATTTCAGCAATATCTGGAGAATATTCAGTTTTCTTCGTAGCCCAAATCTCAGGGAAACTTGTCTCATGCCATTCTGTCCAACCTTCTGTAGTACCTTCGATATTACCGGTCTGATAGAGTTTGTAAGATGAGGGTAATGAGCGAGAAGACATAATACCTTCAGTACCATAAGCTGTCATATCCCAGCTTTCAGTCCAAGGAAGAACGTCCCAAGACATAAAGTCTACAACCACAATCTTATCATCGTAGTTGAGAATCGCACCTGCCGCATCTTCCCGAGACTCTTCACCTTTGAAATCTTTGAATTTGGTAATACGTGCATTTACAGATTTTGGCATGCCAAAATGATGAAGTACGCGATCAAATAAATGACAACCAATAACAAAGAATGCGCCACCAAGATCACCAGGTTGTCTCATATGCGCTGTTTCGGCTTCATTATGCGAACAACCTGCATGAGCACGAATTTGTAAAACTTTACCGATTTTACCTTGCTGAATAACATCATGCATGACGTTGATAGAAGGGGCAAAACGCCAGCAGTAACCAACCTGAACAAAGCCATTATATTCATTAACAGCCTCAACGATGCGTTGTGTATCTGCTACACCCCGGCCAGCTGGTTTTTCAACTAAAACAGCTTTTCCTGCTTGTAATGCTGCGATCGTTAGATCGGCCATTTCATAGCTTTTTGAATGAACCAGAACGATATCAATATCTGGATTACTTAAAATATCTTCTCTAGTACGTTCAGTAAGATTCAAAGCCTCACAAAAAGGTTTTAAAAGTTCGCTATGATCTGCTGCACCATAAATTTCAATATCTTGACGACGTTGTAGTGCTTTTACTCGTCCTGAGGTATGTGGGTGGGTAATACCTAAAAGTGCAACTTTTAATTTATCTTTTTGCATAGCAGAACTCCTGTAAAATCATTCCAATTTTCTATTTCGCCTAAAATTAACCTTTTATTTTATGACGTTAAAGAGCTTTTGAGGAAAAGATTATTTCATATTAGAAATAATCTTTCTTTTTAAATAGAATCAATCGCCTTTCTCATTTAGACTTAATCATGCTTCGAAGCACATTATCTTTATCAATAATATGATGCTTTAATGCAGCTACTGTATGTCCAACTATTAAAATTCCTGCAAACCATGAAAAATAAATATGTAATGGTTTAACCACTGCTAAAAGTTCAGGGTTATTCTGTATTAACCTTGGAATTTCAAAAAGATATATTACAGGAACAGGGTGTCCTGCACTCCAGCTAAATAAACAGCCTGTAAGAGGTAAGGCAATTAACATAAGGTACAGCGTAAGGTGCCCGAAATGGGCAAACTTTTTCATTATCGGTGACATGGTAATTGGCAATTCTGGTGCGGGATGGGTATAACGCCAAAGGATACGAATAACTAATAAAAAGATCAGAATAGTGGCAATATTCTTATGTAATGTTATAACATTGCCTTTGAGGGGGCCATCTATCTCATAGCTTAAAAAATTGCCACTATAAAAACCTATCAACCAAACAATAATAAAAATTACTGCCATGATCCAATGTAGAAGTTGGGCTGTACGTGTATAGTATTTAGACTTCAACGTAGACATGTTTTCTCTCTTTTAGCGGTATTATTCACTTAAAATTTTGGTTATAAAAGAATAATTGAATTAACCTGTTATAGAGGCGGAGAAAACTAGCTTGTTCAGCAGTATCTGTAAAGTCTTTCATAGAAAAACAAAATTTCTCATATGAAATTTTATTTATAAAACTACTTAAGCAGAAGGGGATTACCCAATAGACTGGATACTATTCCAATAACGTTGATATTCCTTTTTAGAAAAATCGTCAATTAGAAAGTCTATAAATAAACGGTTCTTTATAGGCATGAATTGCCTACTTTGGAAGGCAATATTGATTGTAAGTTCTGGAAGCTTCCAATCCGTTAAAATGGGAATAAGTCTTCCTTCCACAATATCTTGATAAATAATGTAAAGAGGTTGAATTAAAATGCCAGCACCGTTCAAAGCAGCAGATCTTACAATTTGACCATCATTAGTTTCCATAATGGGATGTAAGGCGAAATTTTTAACCTCATCATCTTTGTTAAAACTTAATATTCTTGGGTTATTCGCATGACTGTAGAGCAAAATGTCATGATCTTGGAGCTCTTCAATCGTTGTAGGTTTTCCTCTACGTTTTATATAATCATATGAGGCAGCTAAAATCCGGTGTGTAGTTGCTAATTTTCGAATAGTAAGATTGGAATCAGGTTCAAATTCACGAGTTCTGATAGCAATATCGATGTTGGTATCAATAATATCGTGATAACGATTTGCACCAATTAAATTGATTTTAATTTTGGGATATAGCTTATTAAATTGAAGGATTAACGGTGTGATATGCATAATTGCAAATGAAATTGATGATGTAATCGTGACCGTTCCCTCAGGTTCAACTGCAGCCGAAGTGATTAAGGACTCAGCTTGGTCAATTTCGGAAAGCAAATCTTTACATTTTTTGTAGTATTCGATTCCTAATGTGGTCAAGGATAAGCGACGAGTACTGCGTTCAATTAAGCGGACATTGAGCCTGCTTTCTAGTGCCGCGATATGCCGAGTTGCAGCAGCATTAGATATATCTAATTTTTCAGCAGCTTTATTGAGGGTTCCTAACTCTGCAACAGCAACGAATAATTCCATGCCCGTTAATCTGTCCATTTCATTCCTTCCTATTATTTCCAATATGAAATAAAGATTTTCTCAACCAATATTTTATTTCAATAATTAACAGCTTAGCATGAGAAATATAGGAGTTAGATTCATTTTATGGAAAAATTATGAAAAATTTAGATGAAAGAACAATCACTCAAGCTGTTATAGAGAGAAACTCTTCTACGTCGAATGAACGGTTAAAAGACATCATGCATTCCTTGGTGCAGCATCTACATTCATTTGCTCGCGAAGTTCAATTGACTGAAGAAGAGTGGGAAATTGGCGTGAGGTTCCTAACTGATGTTGGGCAAATTTGTAGTCCAACACGTCAAGAATTTATTCTTTTATCTGACACACTTGGTCTATCCACTTTAGTAATTGCTCAAAACCATAAAAAGCCGATTGGCTGTACTGAAGCAACAGTATTTGGTCCATTTCATGTTCAAGATGCACCTCACTTAGAGCTGGGAAGCAATATGAGTGAGGGTGTTAAAGGTACATCTTGGTTTGTAAATGGCGTCATCAAAGGAATAGATGGTCAAATTATTCCTAATGCTGAGATTGAAGTCTGGCAAGCAGATGATGAAGGTTTTTATGATGTACAGAAAGAACATCTTGAAAAATACCAAGGTCGCGCTGTGTTTCATGCTGATAAAGATGGTAAATATCATTTTCAAACTATTGTTCCCGAAGCATATCCAATTCCACATGATGGTCCGGTAGGAAAAATGCTTGAAGCATTAAATCGTCATCCTTGGAGACCTGCTCACTTACATTTCATGATTTCCGCTCCCGGCTATGAGCGATTGGTAACTCATGTATTTAAAGATGCTGGCGAATATTTGGATTCAGATACCGTATTTGGAGTACGAACTTCACTTATTGCGGAATGGGTAAAACATGAGAGTGGAACCGCTCCGAATGGTAAATACCAAAATGCACCTTTCTATACTTTAGATTTTGATTTTATCTTAAATAAGGAAAAGACAGAGGCAGTATAATGATTAATAAAACTGTGGCTTCTATTGAGAAAGTACTTTCCCAAATCAGCGACGGCTCAACCATCATGATTGGTGGTTTTGGTACAGCAGGACAACCTGCAGAATTGATTGATAGCTTAATTCAACTCGGGATTAAAGACCTCACTATCGTCAGCAATAATGCTGGTAATGGCGACTATGGTTTAGCCAAGCTACTCAAAGCGGGTGCCGTCAAAAAAGTTATTTGTTCATTCCCGCGTCAGTCCGACTCTTGGGTCTTCGATGAACTCTATCGTGCAGGAAAAATTGAGTTAGAACTGGTGCCTCAAGGCAATTTGGCCTGTCGTATTCAAGCGGGAGGTATGGGACTCGGCGCAGTGTTCACCCCAACTGGGTACGGTACCCTATTGGCCGAAGGCAAAGAAACCCGTCACATTGACGGTAAAGATTATGTGCTGGAATACCCAATCAAAGCAGACTTTGCTTTGATTAAAGCCCAACAAGGCGACCGTTGGGGTAACTTGGTCTACCGTAAATCGGCACGTAACTTTGGCCCGATTATGGCGATGGCAGCAAATGTAACCATTGCACAAGTCTCTGAAGTGGTGGACTTAGGGGCTTTAGACCCTGAACACATCATTACCCCGGGCATCTTCGTTCAACATGTGGTGCAGGTACAACCTGAACCTGTTGCTGTGTAATCAGGAGACTTTCATGAGCTATCAAAAACTCAGCCGCAACCAGATTGCTGAACGTGTGGCACAAGATATTCCGGATGGGGCTTATGTCAATCTCGGTATTGGCTTACCGACTAAAATTGCCAGTTATCTCCCATCTGGCAAAGACGTGTTCTTACATTCTGAAAATGGTTTATTGGCTTTTGGTCCACCACCTGAAAAAGATCAAGAAGATCCTGAACTGATCAATGCAGGTAAAGAATATGTAACCATGCTGCAAGGCGGTAGCTTTTTCCATCACGGTGACTCTTTTGCCATGATGCGTGGTGGTCACTTAGATATTGCCGTCCTAGGTGCCTTTCAAGTGGCAGTTAATGGCGACTTAGCCAACTGGCATACGGGTGCACCCGATGCAATTCCAGCGGTAGGTGGTGCTATGGATTTGGCTGTCGGTGCTAAAAAAGTCTTTATTACCACTGACCATGTCACCAAACAAGGTGAACCGAAGATCGTGGCTGAACTGAGCTATCCCGCGACAGGTTTGAAGTGTGTAGACCGTATTTACACAGATCTGTGTGTTATTGATGTTACGCCTGAAGGCTTAAAAGTGATTGAAAAAGTAGAAGGTTTAAGCTTTGCAGAGTTGCAGGCGGTAACGGGTGCGCCATTGATTGATGCGACCCAGGGATAATTAATCTCCCCTAAACCCTCTTTCAGAAAGAGGGAAAAATTCCCTTCTTTCAAGAGAGATATAGGGAGGTAGAAAATGGAAATTTTAAAATGAAAAACGCTTATATCGTAGATGCTATTCGTACACCATTTGGTCGCTATGCTGGTGGTTTAGCTCCAGTTCGTGCAGATGATTTGGGTGCACTGCCTATTCAAGCCTTAATACAGCGTAATCCTACTGTGGACTGGAAACAGGTCGATGACGTGATCTACGGTTGTGCCAACCAAGCGGGCGAAGATAACCGTAATGTCGGTCGTATGTCAGCATTGTTGGCGGGTTTACCGGTTGAAGTGCCTGCGACCACTATCAACCGTTTATGTGGTTCATCATTGGATGCGATTGCAATTGCTGCACGTGCCATTAAAGCCGGTGAAGCGAACTTAATCATTGCGGGCGGCGTAGAAAGCATGACCCGTGCACCCTTTGTGATGGGCAAATCAGAAAGTGCATATGGTCGTAGTCAAAAGATTGAAGACACTACTATGGGGTGGCGGTTTATCAATCCGAAGCTGAAAGCTTTGCATGGTGTAGACACCATGCCACAAACTGCAGAAAACGTAGCGTCACAATTTAACATTAACCGTGCCGATCAAGACCAGTTTGCCTTAGCAAGCCAACAGCGCACAGCAGCCGCGCAAGCCCGAGGCTTTTTTAAACATGAGGTCATCCCGGTGATCATTGGGCAACGTAAGGATGATCCGATTGTGGTCGATAGCGATGAACATCCACGCGCATTGACCACACTAGAAGGTTTGGCGAAACTCAAGCCTGTTGTCACAGTAGACGGCACTATCACAGCGGGAAACGCATCAGGTATAAATGATGGTGCTGCGGCTTTGCTGATTGCATCGGAAGATGCAATTCAACAGTACAACTTAAAACCACGTGCCAAGATCATTGCCTCTACGGCTGTCGGTGTAGAACCGCGCATCATGGGTTTTGCCCCAGCGCCAGCGATCAAGAAATTACTAAAACAAACCAATCTCACGATCGAACAGCTGGATGTGATTGAGCTTAATGAAGCCTTTGCCGCACAGGCGCTTGCCGTCACGCGTGATCTGGGTTTAGCGGACAATACAACCCAAGTGAATCCAAATGGTGGTGCGATTGCAATTGGTCATCCACTCGGTGCATCGGGTGCGCGTTTGGTGACCACGGCCCTTAACCAATTAGAACAAACGGGAGGGACGTATGCCTTGTGTTCTATGTGTATTGGGGTCGGTCAAGGAATTGCAATGATTATTAAAAGAGTAGTGAGTACTTAATCAAGAGATACTGAACTAGATAGAAGGGCTCTTATTAATTAAGAGCCTTTTTAATAATATAGAAAAATCATTTATAAAATAGAGATAGTATTATGTCTGATAAGCAATTGATTTTTAATAAATAAATTAATTTGAAGGGATTCTTTCATTTATGAAAATATTATTTCCTAAATCGTTGTTTTTTAAATTTTTTATAAAAGATACGATGAATTATAACTTGAATTATCTAGAGTATGATTAATCGAATGGAAGATATTTTAATTAAAAATCTGGAAGAAGAGCGCTTCAAAGCAATTGTTGAGCGGCGCTATGAAGATTTTGCAAAACTAGCTCATCCAGAAATGACATACACACATACAAGTGGAGTTACAGATTCTAAGGAATCATATTTGGATAAGTTGTTTGGTGGTTTCTATGATTATAAATGGATCAAACATCCAATTTCTAAAATTCAAATTATTGGTGAAGTTGCACTTGTATTTGGTGAAATGCACTCTGAGTTAGTCGCTGGAAATATTCAGAAAAGTTTAAGAAATAAGTCATTAGCAATTTGGCGTAAGGAAAACAACGCATGGCTTTTTTATGCGTACCAACCTACACCATTACCATAAGGAAAATTTATGAAAAATGAGTTTATTTATGATATTCCACAAAGCCGAGTTATTTTTGGAGCGGGATCTCTTAAAAACTTAAAAGCAGAGATTGAAGCTTTGGGAGCACAAAAGGCTTTAATTTTATCTACACCTGAGCAAGTTGAATTAGCTGAGAAAATATCAGAATTGCTCGGTAGTTCATCAGTTGGTGTTTTTCCAAAAGCAGTCATGCATGTACCAGTAGAAACTGCGAAAGAGGCAGTGGCTGTAGCAAGAGCGTTGGGTGCTGACTGTGCAATTGCAGTGGGTGGCGGTTCAACTACAGGTTTAGGTAAAGCAATTGCACTTGAGTATGATTTACCAATACTTGCTATACCGACGACTTATGCTGGTTCAGAAATGACACCTGTATATGGAATAACTGAAAATGGGATCAAGAAGACAGGTAAGGACCAGAGAGTTCTACCTAAAACAGTGATTTATGATCCTGAGTTAACTTTAAGCTTGCCTCTTGATATGTCCATCACTAGTGGGATAAATGCAATCGCTCATGCAGCTGAGGGTTTGTATGCTCAAAATGGTAATCCTATTATGTCTTTACTAGCTGAAGAAGGGATTCGTGCATTAGCTGATGGACTAAGGCTTCTCAAGAAAAATGATCAAGATATTGAAGCACGTACCTTGTGTTTATATGGTGCTTGGTTGTGTGGATATGTCTTAGGTAATGTAGGTATGGCTATTCATCATAAACTTTGCCATACGTTGGGTGGAAGCTTCAACTTGCCACATGCACCAACACATACTGTTGTACTTCCTCATGCAATTGCGTACAACGAAAAAGCAGTACCTGAGGCAATGGAGCGAATTAAACGTGCATTAGGAGCAACTGAGAGTACAGCTGCAAATGCACTATTCGATCTCGTTTCTGAGTTAGAAGGACCTACTTCTTTATCTGAACTAGGTTTAACCGAGGTAGGTCTAGATAAAGCAACGGAGATTGCATTATCTAACCCGTACTGGAATCCAAAACCTATCGAAAAAAATGCCATTCGTCATTTATTACAGAATGCATTTGAAGGGATTCGCCCTAACTAAATTTGTCAATTCTTAATTAACAAGCGTGCTTCCACTGATCTATTTATTTAGGTCAGTTGGATGTTTTTGTCTAAAAAATGGAATTTTAAAATGAAAAAGCCGCTATGGGTGTATAGTGCCGCACTACTTATGTCTTCACAATTTGTATCTGCAATAGAAGTAAATGGTTACTTCCGAACGGGTATGGGGGGGACAGATCATGGTGACATGCAAGAGTGTTTTAAGCTGACAGGTGCTCCATCAAAATACCGTTTAGGCAACGAATGTGAGCAATATGGTGAGGTATTTGCATCACAACAGTTAGCCGAGCTTTCAGATCATTCAAAAATTAATATTAATGGTATGGTTCAATTCTACAATGATTATGGTAAATCTTTGAAATTCAGTGGGGGTAGTGGATACACTCGGATGAACCAGATTTATCTGGATTGGACCAATATTTCATTTTTAAATGGGGGTAACTTTTGGGCGGGGCGACGATACTACAATCGAAATGATATCAACATGTCTGATTTCTTTTATTGGAATGAAAGTGGAACTGGTTTCGGGATAGATCACTATAAACTAGATAATTTTGCCCTTAGTTATGTTTTTTCAAGAAAAGATAATTTATTTCAGGATAAATACATCAGTAAACATGATTTCACAGTGAGTGATGTCAAGTTAAGTGAAAGAAATAAATTGAATTTTGGCGTGTCTTATATTGATCACGATAATGATGGGTGGGCTTTCACTATTCAGAATATTACGTCAAATGTTTTTAATGGTAAAAATACTGTTGTATTTCAATATGGTGAAGGATCAGGAGTAGGGTTGGGTTATACTGGGGATGTAAGTCTAAGTCGTGATAATACTGCTATCCGTATGCTTGATGTATTGGATTGGCAAAGTCCAAATAAAGTACTGAATGGGCAAGCTCAGCTCCTTTATCAAATTAATGATTACGAACAGCAAGAAGATGCAAAGTGGCTATCAGTGGGTACTCGAACATCATATGTAGTAAGCGATAATTTCAAGTTAACTGGTGAGATCGGTTATGATCAGATCAAACAAGGTAATGAAACACGTGATTTGACAAAGATCACATTTGCTCCAACATTTACTCTCCATGGGAATGGATATAATGATCGGCCAGAGCTGAGACTATACTATACATATGCATTTTGGAATGCGGCTGAACAACGGATGAGAGATTTTGTTAACCCAGGTAGTAGCTTCTATAGTACCTCCAATGGTTCAAATATTGGTATCCAATTAGAACATTCGTGGTAATTTTACCTTTAGATTGAAGTTAAGTCTTTAAAAAAGGGAATAGCTGAATAACTTCCCGCAGTTACTGTAACCCGAATCACGGATAAGAAATTGACTAAAGAAAATAAGAGGACTAGAGCCATCAGTTGAGTTGCCACACTAAACCTAACGCTCTAGTCCTGATATTTAGTAGTACCGAATTATTCTGTGAAATTGATTATTTCTTAAATTTGAAGAAATATATTGGGAATTTATCAAACAAAACTGCCATTCTTTAAGAATCAGAACTGCTCAACTGATGATCTCGGAAATCTGTTTTATCGCCATTTGGTAGAGGTATTCTCATTTTAATAATTTTTAAAGCATTCTTCATAGGGTTAAAGGAAGATAAAAACCACTTATTTAGAAGTCTACCTTATTACCAATGATTTAATGTCATAAATCATTGGTCAAAATTGCATCTAGTAGTAAAAGCACGATGGGTTGATTTTATGGTTATAAGTTACATCTTGCGATGAATCAATTTGGTGAAGTCGCTTGTTCTGCTTTATCGAATGGACATATCGCTGGCATAAAAAATGATTGGGTAATTAGTTGAAGTTTAGGTGCAAAGCTTTATGAGTAGCGTGGCTATATCAACCAAGAAATAAAAAGTAGGTTAAAAGATCAAGGGATTGATTTGATTACTTACCACAGAAAAAATATGCAGGCTGTTCAACTCAGTTCATCATATGAATATCACCTCTGTACACGACAAATTTCACAGAACCCTTATCCTATCAGGGTTCTGCCTTCTTAAAATTGCCAAAATTTCCTTAAACTCTTCTTTTTTC